>CAZCVH010000052.1:0-11370 GCA_964502115.1 uncultured Geminicoccaceae bacterium | reverse complement strand
CCATGCGGGCGTGGCGATCACGCTGGTGGCACCGAGCCCGCGCTTTCTCTATTGGCCGAACCTGGTCTGGGTGCCGTCGGGCTGGCGCGAGCCGGAGGATCTCACCTGCGACGTCCGCGACTGGCTCTTTCGCCAGCGCGCGGCCTACCACGCGGGCCACGTCGTCGCGGTCCGCGACGGCGGGCGGACGGTCGTGACCGAGAGCGGTGCGCTCACCGCCGACGGCCTGATCATCGCCAGCGGGGCGACCACGCCCGCCACCGTGCCGGGCGCCGAGCAGGTCGCCACGATCTGCGGCGGTCTCGACGCCGCCCGCGGCATCCGCGATCGGCTGCGCGCGCTCGCCGGCGGGCGCCTCGTCCTCGGCTTCGCCGACAACCCCGCCCACCCGCCGGCGGCCCGCGGCACGCCCGTGATGGAGCTCGCCTTCATCCTCGACGAGCAGCTCCGCCGCGAGCGGCGGCGCGCGCGCTTTCGCCTCGATCTGGTCCTGCCGCCCTCGGCCGACCTCGCGCACGGCGCCACGGCCGGGCTCGCCAAGCGGCTGCGCACGCGCGGCGTCGCCGTCCATCCCGGCCGCCGCATCGAGCGCTTCGCCGCCGATCGCGTGGTGACGGACCGCGACGCGTTCGCGAGCGATCTCACCGTCTTCTCGCCGGCGATGAGCGGCCCGCTCTGGCTCGCCCGAAGCGAGGTGCCGGCGACCGCGAGCGGGCACGTCGCCGTCGACGAGCGCGCCCGCGTCGAGGGGCTGGAGCGGGTCTACGCCGTCGGCGACGCCGCCGCCTTTCCGGGCCCGGCCTGGCAGACCAAGCAGGCGCACACCGCCGAGCTGCAGGCCGAGACCGCGGCGCGCAACCTCGCCCGCGAGCTCGACGGCGGCGTGCCGCGCGAAACGGTCCGCCACGAGGTCATCCACGTCGTCGACGGCCTCGGCCACGGCGCCTTCGTCTACCGCGACGGCCGCGGCGAATGGGCGCTGCCGCCGACGCGGCTCGGCCACTACCTCAAGCTCGGTCTCGAACAGGAGGCGCTGCGCAAATACGCCCCGCGCGGGCGGCGACCGCGGGCGCGCGGCGCCGTTGCGGCCGGCCCGCCGCGTGCCCGATTTCCCCTCCCCCGCCTGTGACGGCCGCCGAGGCGGCACCTTTTTCGGGCGGATTTCCGGCGTCGAGATCACCCGAGGGGGCGGCGGGATGGTGGCCGAAGGGGCGGGCCGAGCCGGTCCGTCAGGCCGGCGCCGTCGCCGTCGGGCCGTAGTGCAGGAGGCGGGCGTAGCCGCCGGCGAGGTCGCGCAGCTCGAGCGGTGCGCCGGTGCGCGCGGCGAGCTCGGCGAGGACGGCGCGCGGCACGTCCGAGGGCGTGACGTGGAAAGCCTCGAGCCACGCCCGCAGGACCGCGCGCACCGGTGCCGGCAGGCCCCGCATCAGCCCGAAATCGACGACGTGGAGGCGACCGCCCGGGGCGAGCGCGGCGTGCGCGCTCGTGAGCGCCGCCGCCGGGTCGTCGAACATCGAGAGCGAATAGGAGAAGACGATGCGGTCGAAGCCGCGGGCGACATCGAAGCGGGCGCGTTCCTCACCGTCGCCGGCGAGGCCGAAGGCGAGGTGGATCCGCTCGCCGAGCCCGGCCGTCTCGATCTTGGCGCGGCCCACCTCCAGCATCGCCGTCGCCGCGTCGACGCCGTAGAGGCGCGCGCCCGGATAGCGCCGGGCGATCGCGATCAGGTTGCGCGCGGTGCCGCAGCCGACCTCCAAGAGCGTCTCGTCGGCGCCCAGCGCCAGCTCGTCGACGAGACGGTCGCGGCCCCAGAGATAGTATTTGCGCGAGACGTCGTAGAGGTGCCGCTGCCAGCGGTACATCCGCTCCATGCGCTCGGCGGCATCGCTCGCCACCGCCGCACTCACGGGTCGCGGCGCTCGTAGAGGTGGAAGCCGCCGTAGATCGCCGAGCGGTCGGCGCGGTGGAAGTCGGCGCTGGCGACGGCGTCGTAGCGCCAGGCCGAGAGCAGGGTCTCGGGCAGGTTCTCCGCCAGCATCGGGTCCGGCCCGGCGGTGCGGAAGATGACCTTGGCGCCGGGCGCGGCCGTCCGCGTGACCTCGGTCCACAGCGCCTCGAGCTGCGGGCGGGTCATCCAGTCCTGGGCGTCGAGGAAGACGTAGCGGTCGTAGCTCGCCGCCGGCTCGTCGCGCAGGTGGTCGACCAGGAGCGTGTGACGCATCTCGACGCGCTCGACCCGCTCGCGGATGCGGGCGAACACCTCCGCCTTGAGGTAGGGCGGCACCGCGCGCCGGTTCTCGATGTCGTAGCGCCGCGCGAAAGCCTGCCAGGCGAAGTAGTTCTCCTCGAGGTCGAAGTCGCAGGCGAGCCGGCGGACCCGCTCGCGGATCTCCGCCGCCGGATCGTGGCTGGCGGCGTGCAGCGCGCGGTACTGCGCCGGCGGGATGCCGAGGCCGAAATAGGCGGCGCGCGAGCGGGCGAGGCGGCGGATGGGGCGGGTGTCGAAGATCGGGGCGAGATGCTCCTCGAACAGCTTGAGCTGCTCGTCGCGCGAGCGCGCCTGGAGCATCGAGCGCGGCTTGCCGCCGAGCAGGCGGGCGGTGACGTGCGCCGACTTGATGGTGCGGCCCAAGAGCGAGCGGCGGTAGAGCCCGCGCGCGAAGAGCTCGATGCGACGGCCGCGGAAGGGCCGCACCTCGTCCCAATGCGCCCGCGTCTCGGCGTCGAGGACGGGCCTGAGCCAGCGGTCGTAGGCCGCGACGTTGGCCGGATCGTCGCCCTGGCCGAAGAAGCGAAAGAAGGTCTCGTGGTCGGGTAGGTGGCGCGCCGCGGCGAGCTTCAGCTTGGTGAGTGCGACGTGCGCCGGGTTGAGGTCGACCGCGGTGATCGCGCGCGGATCGCCGTCGAGGTAGTTCAGGATGTTGCAGCCGGCCGAGGCGATGGTGAGGATGCGCTTGCCGTCGAGGGGCGCCATCGCCGCCATGTCGACGACGGGGTCCTCCCAGATCTGGTTGTAGACGAAGCCGTCGAACGACCAGGTGAACAGCTTTTCCGCGAGGCGGTCGCGGCGGCGGCGGGGGCGGGTGAGCGCGGCTGCGTCGAGCAACGCGTTGGGCATGCGCGGTTCCTCGGCTCGGCCCGAGCGGCGGGCGGCGCGGTCAACGACAGGCGTGCAGGTGGACGCCGGAAGCGTCGACGGTGGCGTAGTGCGACGGGCGCCGGGTCCAGCAGCCCGTGTTGATGTACTCCACCTCGACGTCGGTGACACCCAGATGCTCGTGTAGCGCGTCGTGGGTGTGGCCGCAAAAGATGACTTCGACGCCGCGGTCGCGGGCGAAGGCGTGCGCGCCGTGGCGGACCCGGCCGGTGAGCCCGATCATGCGGTTGTGGCGCCTGTCCATCCAGCGAAAGCGGGCGTAGCCGAGCCGGCGCTGGGCGAAGGACATCAGCTTGCCGCCGAACTCGGTCAGGATCGGGTGGTTGGCCAACAGCCGGTCGAAGCGGTCGCCGTGGACGGCGAGATGGCGGCGGCCGTGGGAGTCCCAGGCGTAGAGCTCGCACACCTGCACCCCCATCAGGTGCGAGGCCACCTGCGCCGCCTTGCGGTCGTGATTGCCGAGCACCCACACCACGTCGACCCGCCGCTTGGGGTTGGAAAGCTTGCGGATGTGGGACAGCAGCTCCCAATGCTCGGCGTCGAGGCGGCCGAAATGCAGGTCGTGGAAGATGTCGCCCAACAGGATCAGGCGGTGAAACCGCCAGCTCTTCAAGGTCTCCAACAGGCTCGCCGCCCGGCTGGCCGGCAGGCCGAGATGGACGTCGGAGATCACCAGGGTGTCGGTCACCGCCGGCAGGTTGGCCGCCACGGTGACGTCGGCGGGCTCGAGGATCGACGCTTCGCTCAACATCCGCACTCGTCGCAAGCTGCGCCGGCGTCTTCCGACGCGGCTTCCCCCTAGCTGGCCTTCGTGCGTAGCGTGTGACAAGAGGCAGAGCCGAACATCGGGTCCGCGCCGGGACGGTTGGTAAAAAACTGGAACGCTTCTAATCTGTGTGGTGCCCTCTCGCGGAGCCCACATGATCGACACCCCCGTCCTGGTCGTCTTCATCGCCGCCCTGCTGACGGCGATCGCGACCGGCCTCGGCGCGCTGCCGCTGTTGGCGGCCAAGCACATGAGCCCGCGCCTGCTGGCGCTGGCCAACGCCGCCGCCGCCGGTCTGATGCTCGCCGCCTGCTACGGTCTGATCGTCGAAGGCTTCGCCTTCGACGGCCGCCGAACCCTCGCCGGCATCGTCGCCGGCCTGGTCTTCATCGTCGCCGCCGGCCGCTGGCTACACCGCCACGAGAACGTCAGCGTCGCCGAGGTCACCGGCGCCGACGCCAAGCGGATCCTGTTGATCGTCGGCATCATGACGCTGCACTCGGCGGCCGAGGGCGTCGGCGTCGGCGTCGCCTACGGCGGCGGGCGCACGCTCGGCGACTTCATCACCGCCGCCATCGCGCTCCACAACGTGCCCGAAGGCCTGGCGATCAGCCTGGTCATGGTGCCGCGCGGCGCGACGGTGACCCGCGCCGCCGGCTGGAGCATCTTCTCGAGCCTGCCGCAGCCGATCCTGGCGGTGCCGGCGTTCCTCTTCGTCTTGGTGTTTCAGCCCTGGCTGCCCGTCGGTCTCGGGCTGGCGGCGGGGGCGATGTTCTGGATGGTCTTCGCCGAGCTGATCCCCGAGGCCAACGAGGAGGCCCAGCCCGAGACCGTCGGCATCGTGGTGACCCTGTCCTTCGCGCTCATGCTGGGCGTGCAGACGCTGTTGGAGGCGTGAGCCGGGCCGCCGGTGGAGGCCCGCGACCGTAACCGCGCACCTTCGCTCGGGGCGCGAGACGGTCGCCTCGGGCCTCGCCGACGCGGCCATCGCCGCCGCGGCCAGCCGACGGCTGCGGCGCCCGCCGGCGCTGAGGCGCGCGAAAAGACGGGTTCTTTCCGCGGCGTCATGAAACTGTCCAGAACGTGCGCTAGCCCTTCACGGGCGATGGTCCGCGTTTTGGTTGATCCGCGGGCCGACCAAAACGCCGCACCGCGAGGGACACACGTCGATGAACAACTTCGACGAGAATTTCGTGCTGGAATTGCTGCACGCCGCCGACCAGGAAGCCTCCAGCACCGCCGTCGGGGACGCCCCGCGCTTCTCGGCGGTCTTGAACGGCCTGCGCGCGCAGGATTTGGGCGACGACGGTCTCGCCGACAACACCATCGCGCTTTCCTCCGGTGACGCGTTCATTCCGGGCGTGTTCTTCGACGCCTCGGCCGAGGCCTTCGGGCTGTCCGAGGACGATCTCGCCGCCGGCGGCATCGCCGACATCCAGATCCAGAACGAGCTCGGCTTTGAGGCGATCAGCCTCGGCAATCACGAGTTCGACTTCGGTGGCGAGACGCTCGCCGCGCTGATCGACGGCAGCGCCCCCGGCGCCATCCTGGGCACGGACTTTCAAGGCGCCCAGTTCCCCTACCTCGCCACCAATCTCGACTTTTCCACCGACGCCGACCTGGCGCCACTCGAGGTCGAAGGCGGCGGGGCGCCGCAGCCCAACACCGTGACCTCGTCGGTGGTCGTCGACGTGAACGGCGAGAACCTCGCCGTCGTCGGCGCCACGACCCCGACCCTGGCCTCGATCTCCTCGCCCGACGACGTCACGATCTCGCCGCAACCGTTCGACACGCCGCCGTCGCCGGAGCAGCTCGACGCCCTCGCCGCCGACATCCAGACCGAGGTCGACGCGGTCCTCGCCGCCGATCCGGCCATCAACAAGGTCGTCCTGCTCGCCCACATGCAGCAGCTGTCGATCGAGCAGCAGCTGGCGACGCGTCTTTCCGGCGTCGACATCGTCGTCGCCGGCGGCTCGAACACGCGCCTGTTCGACGAGAACGACCGTGTGCGCCCCGGCGACAGCGATCAGGGCGAATATCCGATCTTCGAGACCGACGCGGACGGCCAGCCGACCTTGGTCGTGAACACCGACGGCAGCTACAAGTACCTCGGCCGTCTCGTCATCGATTTCGACGAAAACGGCAACATCGTTCCCGAAAGCTACGACCCCGAGCTTTCAGGCGCGTTCGCGACCGACGAAGAGGGCGTGAGCGAGCTCGGCGCCGAGGACCTCGTCGATCCGGAGGTCCAAGCGATCGCCGACGCCATCGAAGAGGTGATCGTCGCGCGCGAAAGCAACGTCTTCGGCATCTCCGACGTGTTCTTGAACGGCAACCGGGCGGGTGACGCGGACGATCCGACCGATCCCGACGGCGTGCGCACCCAGGAGACCAACCTCGGCAACCTCACCGCGGACGCCAACCTCGCCCTCGCCAACCAGCTCGCGCAGGAGCTCGGCGAGAGCGAGCCGGTGGTCGTCTCGATCAAGAACGGTGGCGGCATCCGCGCCTCGATCGGTGAGAGCGTGGTGCCGCCCGGCGGGAGCGAGTCCGTCCGCCGCCCCAACCCACCGATCTTCGACAGCGCGGGCGACCTCGTGAAGCCCGCGGGCGGCGTCTCGCAGAACGACATCCAGACCACGCTCGCCTTCAACAACGGCCTGACGCTGTTGACGCTCACCCGCGCCGAGCTGGTCGCCGTCCTCGAGCACGGCGTCAGCGCCCTGCCGGAGGTGGCGGGTCAGTTCCCGCAGGTGAGCGGCGTCGAATTCGCCTTCGACCCCGACCTGCCGGCGAACGACCGGATCGTGGCCGCCGACATCGTCGACGAGGCCGGCGAC
Source organism: uncultured Geminicoccaceae bacterium (assembly GCA_964502115.1). Lineage (GTDB taxonomy): Bacteria > Pseudomonadota > Alphaproteobacteria > Geminicoccales > Geminicoccaceae > JAAAPF01. The sequence goes on along the minus strand of CAZCVH010000052.1, from coordinate 4,607 downwards.
GTCGTCGCGCCCCTGGTCGCGGACGGCGAACTCGTCGGCGATGCGGGCGAGACCTTCCGGATCGTGACGCTCGGCTTTCTCGCCGACGGCGGCGACGACTACCCGTTTCCGACGGGGCCGGAGGCCGACCGCGTCGACCTCGAACGGGACGAGGCGGAAGGCATCACCGGCGCGGCCATCTTCGCCGCCGACGGCACCGAACAGGACGCGTTGGCCGAGTACCTCGCCGACAACTTCGCCACGGCCGAAACCGCGTTCGGCGAGGAGGACGGCGGCCGCGCCGAGGACGATCGCATCGCCAACCTCGAGTTCCAGGCGCCCGGGGCGCCGGTCGCCAGCGAGGACCTCGGCTTCGCCCAGGTCGCGGCCTTCGTCGGCGCGGGCGGCGCGGATGCGGCCGAGGTCGTCGCCCACGAGGACGGCACGCTCTTCGTCACCAACGGCGAAGCCGACCGCATCGACGTCTTCGCCATCGACGCTACCGCGGTGAAGACGAGCCCCGACCGCACCATCCCCCTCGCCGGCCTCGAGGGCTTCGACGGCGTGCAGTCGGTGGCGGTGAAGAACGGCGTCGTGGCGGCGGCGATCTCGCGCGCGCCCGAACCGGCCTTCGGCGGCAACGTCGCCCTCTCCCAGCCCGGCTTCGTGGCGCTGTTCGACGCCGAGACGGGCGAGCTGCTCGCCACCGTCGACGTCGGCAACCTGCCCGACCAGCTGACCTTCACCCCCGACGGCGGGACGCTCCTGGTCGCCGGCGAGGGCGAGAAGAACGAGGACAGCGAGAACGCCGACGACCCGCTCGGCACCGTCGGCGTCGTCGACGTCGCCGATCCGGCCGACCCGAGCGTGGCGCTGCTCGACTTCACCTCCTTCGACGGCCTGGAGGACGCGGCGCGCGCCGCCGGCATCCGGATCCAGGAGGGCGTCGGCTTCGGCCGCGACGTCGAGCCCGAATACATCGCGGTCGCGCCGGACGGGACGACCGCCTTCGTCGCGCTGCAGGAGAACAACGCGCTCGCCGAGATCGACCTCACCAACACCACCGTCGTCGACGTGCTGCCTTTGGGCACGGTCGACTTCGCCGGCGAGAGCGCGCTCGACCCGCTGGACGACGGCACCATCGACATCGAGACCGTCGACGGCCTGGTCGGCCTCAGGATGCCCGATGCGATCGCGAGCTACGCGGTCGCCGGCGAGACCTACGTCGTCACCGCGAACGAAGGCGACGGCCGCGACTTCGACGAGGCGCGCGTCGCCGAGCTGGTCGAGGACGACCGGCTCGACCCGGCGCTGGTCGAGCGGCTCACCGAGCAGGATCTGCTCGACGACGACCCGCAGAGCGCGGTCGGCGTCGAGCGGCTGGAGGTTTCGACGATCGACGGCGACACCGACGGCGACGGCGATATCGACGTGCTGCACGCCTTCTCCTCGCGCTCCTTCTCGATCTTCGACGCCGCGGGCGAACTCGTCTTCGACTCGGGCGCGGAGTTCGAGCGGATCATCGCCGAGCGCGCGCCGGAGCGCTTCAACGACGACGACGGCGCGGACGACGAGGACCGCTCGGACAACAAGGGCCCCGAGCCCGAGGCCGTGACGGTCGGCGAGGTCGACGGGCGCCAATACGCCTTCATCGGCCTCGAGCGTGACAGCGGGATCATGATCTACGACGTCACGACCCCGGCCGAGGCGTTCTTCGTCGACTACATCCCGCCGAAGTTCGTCGACTCCACGCCCGACGGTGAGGTCGCGCGCCACTCGCCCGAGGTCGTCACCTTCATCGCAGCCGAGGACAGCACCACCGGCAACGCCCAGATCGCCGTCGCTTACGAGATCTCGGGCACGACCGTGGTCTTCGACCTGGTGCCGGCCGACGACGCTGAAGGCGACGGCGACGCCGGTGACGCCGGCCTCGTCATCAACGAGGTGCTGGCGAGCCACACCGGTCCCGACGACACCGAGTTCTTCGAGCTCTTCGGCGCGCCGGGCGCCTCGCTCGCGGGCCTCAGCCTGATCGGCGCCGACAGCGACGTCGGCCGCGGCGGCGAGATCGACAGCCGCTTCGACTTCGCCGCGGGCGACGTCATCGGCGACAACGGCTTCTTCCTCGTCGGCAACCCGGTCGGTCTCGCCGAAAACTACGGCGTCACGCCGGACCGCGAGATCGGCGCCGACTTCTTCGAAAACAGCAGCGCCACCTACGCGCTGGTGGAGACGGCCAGCCTCGCCGGCGACGCCGTCACCGGCGACGAGGTCGTGCTGGACGCGGTGGCCGCCGACGACGGCGAAGGCGACGACGTCTTCTTCTTCGACGCCCCGGTGCTCGGCCCCGACGGCAGCTTCTTTCCGGCGGGCCTGCGCCGCGTCGAGGACGGCGTCGACACCGACACCGCCGCGGACTGGGCGTTCGCCGACTTCGCCCTCGGCGACGCCAACACCCCGACCGCCGGCGGCGACGGTGGCAACGGCGGCGGTGGCAACGGCGGCGGGAACGGCGGCACGCCGGCGCCGACGGCGACCATCATGGCGATCCAGGGCGCGGGTCACGTCTCGCCGTTCGTGCTCGGCGACGAACGGACGGCGGCCGAGTTCTTCGACGCGCTGCCGGCGGACACGTTCAACATCACCGGCGAGGCGGTCTCGACGCGGGGCATCGTCACCGCGGTCGACGGGCGCGGGTTCAACCTGCAGGACGCGACGGGCGACGGCGACGACGCCACCTCCGACGCCCTCTTCGTCTTCACCGACGCCGCGCCGACGGTCGCGGTCGGCGACGAGGTCGAGGTGACCGGCACCGTCTCGGAGTTCTTCCCCGGCGGCACGGGCACCCGCAACCTGCCGTCGACGCAGCTCGTCGGCCCGGCGGTGAGCGTCATCTCCGAGGGCAACGACCTGCCGGCGGCCACGCTCCTCGGCCAAGGCGGCCGCGTCCTGCCGAGCGAGAGCATCGACGACGACGCCTTCGCGGCGTTCGAGCCCGGCGCGGACGGCCTCGACTTCTTCGAGAGCGTCGAGGGCATGCGGGTCACCGCCCAGGATACGCTCGCGGTCGGGCCGACCAACCGCTTCGGCGAGATCTTCACCGTCGTCGACCAGGGGGATGATGCCAGCGGTCTCAGCGAGCGCGACACGCTCAACATCTCCCCGGACGACTTCAACCCGGAGAAGGTGCAGATCGACTTCACCAACGGCCTCGACGTCGACGTCGAGACGCCGCAGGTGGACGTCGGTGCGCTGTTGGGCGACGTCACCGGTGTGATCGACTACGACTTCGGCAACTTCCAGATCCTGCCGACGGAGGCCGTCACCGTGACGCCGTCGACCCTGGAAGCCGAGACCACCGCGCTCACCGGCGGCGAGGATCAGCTCACGGTCGCCAGCTACAACGTCCTCAACCTCGATCCGAACGACGCCGACGGCGACACCGACGTCGCCGACGGCCGCTTCGCCGCCATCGCGCAGCAGATCCGGGACAATCTCGGCGCGCCGGACATCGTGGCCCTGCAGGAGGTGCAGAACAACGACGGCGAGGTGATCTCGGACGTCGCCGCGGCGAACGAGACGCTCCAGCTGCTGGTCGACGAGATCGCGGCCGCCGGCGGGCCCGAGTACGTTTTCATCGACACGCCCGACGTGCCGGTGACGACGAACGACGGCGAGCTGATCCGGCCGGTGGGCGGCGCGCCCGGCGGCGATATCCGCAACGCCTTCCTCTACGACCCCGACCGCGTCGATCTCGTCGAGGGCTCGGTGAACACCCTCGGCGACGGTGACGGCGACGCCTTTCCGTTCTTCGGCGGCCGCATCCCGTTGGAGGCGACCTTCGCCTTCGACGGCGAGGAGGTGACGCTCCTAAACAACCACCTGAGCTCGAAGGGGGGCAGCGCGCCGATCCTCGGCATCGAGCAGCCCTTCGACGAGCGCCAGGAGGATCCAGACGTCAACGGCAGCCTGGATCAGCGGCGCGACCAAGCCGAGGCGGTGGCCGCGCGGGTCGAGGAGCTCCTCGCCGCGGAGGCGGACGCCAACGTCGTCGTGCTGGGCGATCTCAACGAGTTCGAGTTCGTCTCGCCGGTCGACGAGATCCTTGGGGAGAACCTCACCAACCTCACCGATGGGCTGCCGGAGGACGAGCGCTACAGCTTCATCTTCCAGGGCAACTCGCAGTCGCTCGACCACATCCTGGCGAGCGAAGCGCTCGCCGAGGGGGCGGAGTTCGACGTCGTCCACACCAACGCCGAGTTCGCCGAGACCGACGCCCGCGCCTCGGACCACGACCCGCTGGTGGCGCGCTTCACCATCGAGGCACCCGAGGAGGAGGCTCCGCTGCTGGTCGGTGACGCCGGTCCCGACACGCTGATCGACCGCGACGGCGCCGATTTGGCACTCGGCGAGGGCGGGCCGGACATCCTCGTCGGCCTCGACGGCAACGACAGCCTGTTCGGCGGTGCCGGCACCGACCGTCTCGTCGGCGGCGACGGCGATGACCTGCTCGACGGCGGCCCCGGCCGCGACATCCTGATCGGCGGCGACGGCGCCGATCAGTTCGCCCTGTTCGATCCCGGCAACTTCGACTTCATCGTCGACTTCGTCGCGGGCGAGGACACGGT
>CAZCVH010000051.1:0-11465 GCA_964502115.1 uncultured Geminicoccaceae bacterium | reverse complement strand
TCGGAGAGCGCCATGAGCGACGTGACGGAACTCGCTCCCCCCACCGATGCGACCCTGACCGGCGCCGAGGTGGTACTGAAGGCGCTCGTGGATCAGGGCGTGGAGCACATCTTCGGCTACCCCGGCGGGGCCGTCTTGCCGCTCTACGACGCCATCTTCAAGCAGAACAGCCTGCGCCACATCCTGGTCCGCCACGAGCAGGGCGCGGTTCACGCCGCCGAGGGCTACGCCCGCTCCACCGGCAAGGTCGGGGTCGTGCTGGTGACCTCGGGGCCGGGCGCCACCAACACGGTGACGGGCCTGACCGACGCGCTGATGGACAGCGTGCCTTTGGTCGTCCTCACCGGTCAGGTGCCGACCCACATGATCGGCAACGACGCCTTCCAGGAGGCCGACACCGTCGGCATCACGCGGCCCTGCACCAAGCACAACTACCTGGTGAAGGAGGCCGCCGAACTCTCGCGCGTCCTGCACGAGGCCTTCCACGTCGCGCGCTCGGGGCGGCCCGGGCCGGTCGTGGTCGATCTGCCCAAGGACGTCATGCTGGCGAAGGCGGCCTACCGCCCGCACGACGAGGTCCCGCACAAGCACTACCAGCCCAAGCGCGTGCCGAGCGCCGAGCGCATCGAGGAGGCGGTCGACCTCGTCGCCCGCGCCCAGCGACCGATCTTCTACGTCGGCGGCGGCGTCATCAACTCGGGGCTGGAAGCGTGCGGGACGCTGCGCGAGCTCGTCCGCGCCACCGGCTATCCGATCACCCAGACGCTGATGGGCCTCGGCGCCTTTCCGGCCAGCGATCCGCAGTTCATCGGCATGCTCGGCATGCACGGCACCTACGAAGCCAACATGGCGATGCACGATTGCGATCTGATGATCTGCATCGGGGCGCGCTTCGACGACCGGGTCACCGGCCGGCTCGACGGCTTCTCGCCGAACTCGGTGAAGATCCACGTCGACATCGACCCGTCCTCGATCAACAAGAACATCCAGGTCGACGTGCCGATCGTCGCCGACTGCGGCGAGGCCCTCAAGGCCATGCTGGCCGCCTGGCGCCGCCGCGGCCACCAACAGGACCCCGTGCGCATCGGCCCCTGGTGGCAGACCATCAAGGGCTGGCAGGCCCGGAACTCGCTGGGCTACCGGCGCTCGTCGACCTCGATCAAGCCGCAATACGCCATCGAGCGGCTCTATCACTTCGTCAAGGAGCACGACCACTACATCACCACCGAGGTCGGTCAGCACCAGATGTGGGCGGCCCAGCACTTCCACTTCGAGGAGCCGTTCCGCTGGATGACCTCGGGCGGGCTCGGCACGATGGGCTACGGCTTCCCCTCCGCGATGGGCGTGCAGATGGCGCACCCCGAGAGCCTGGTGATCGACATCGCCGGCGAGGCGTCGTGGGTCATGAACATGCAGGAGATGTCGACGCTGGTGCAGCACCGCCTGCCGGTGAAGTCGTTCATCTTGAACAACAGCTACATGGGCATGGTCCGCCAGTGGCAGGACTTCTTCCACGGCAACCGTCACGCCGAGAGCTACATGGACAGCCTGCCGGACTTCGTGAAGCTGGCGGAGTCCTTCGGCGCGGTGGGTCTGCGGGCGACCACCCCGGACGAGCTCGACGCCGTCATCGAGGAGATGATCGCCGTCGACAAGCCGGTGATCGCCGACATCGTCGTCGACCGCGACGAGAACGTCTATCCGATGATCCCGGGCGGCGCCGCCCACAACGAGATCATGCTCGCCCCCGAGGACCCCGACGCGCCGATCGAGGGCTCCGACGACGGCATGCCGCTCGTCTGAACCCGAAAGAACGGACGCGTGCTCTACGAACAACGCACCAAGGCGGACGCAATCCGCCGCCACACCATCGCCGTGCTCGTCGACAACGAGCCCGGCGTGCTGGCCCGCGTCATCGGGCTGTTCTCGGGTCGCGGCTACAACATCGACAGCCTGACGGTGGCCGAGGTCGACCGCGCCGAGCACCTCTCGCGCATCACCATCGTGACCTCGGGCACCGAGCAGATCATCGAGCAGATCAAGGCGCTGTTGGCCAAGCAGGTGCCGGTGCGCCGGCTCGCCGATCTCACCGTCGAAGGCGACGTGGTCGAGCGCGAGCTGGCGCTGGCCAAGGTCACCGGCGACCGCCCGCGGCTGATCGATGCGCTGCGGGTGGCGGACTTCATGGGTGCGCGGCTGATCGACCGCACCCTCGACACGCTCACCTTCGAGGTCACCGGCTCGAGCGAGGACATCGACAGCTTCCTGCGGCTCTTGGAGCCCGCCGAGGTGAGCCGGGCCGGCGTGGTCGCGATGGCGCGCGGGCTGCGCACGCTGTCGCCGCCGGACTGAGAGGGCGAACCACGCGGCGGCGGCGGGCCCGGCGCCGCGAGCAACGACAAGGACGCAGAGCGATGCGCGTGTACTACGACACCGACGCCGATCTGAACCTCATCAAGACCAAGAAGGTGGCGGTGATCGGCTACGGCTCCCAGGGCTTCGGGCACGCCAACAACCTGAAGGACGCCGGGGTCCCGGAGATCGCCGTCGGGCTGCGTCGGGGCTCGGCCACCCGTGCCCGCGCCGAGAAGGCCGGCTTCAAGGTCATGACCGCGAGCGAGGCCGCCGCCTGGGCCGACGTCGTCATGGTGCTGACCCCCGACGAGCTGCAGGCCGACCTCTACGCCGAGGAGCTGGCGCCCAACATGCGCGCGGGCGCGGCACTGATGTTCGCCCACGGCTTCAACGTCCATTTCCGCCTGATCGAGCCGCGCCCCGACATCGACGTCTTGATGATCGCGCCCAAGGGCCCGGGCCATCTGGTGCGCTCGGAATATCTGCGCGGCGCCGGCGTGCCGACGTTGTTGGCGATCCACCAGGACGCCTCGGGCAACGCCCACGACATCGGGCTCGCCTACGGCGCCGCGATCGGTGGCGGCCGCGCCGGCATCATCGAGACCAGCTTCCGCGAGGAGGTCGAGACCGACCTGTTCGGCGAGCAGGTCGTGCTCTGCGGCGGGCTCTCGGCGCTCATCCGCGCCGGCTTCGAGACCCTGGTCGAGGCCGGCTACGCCCCGGAAATGGCCTATTTCGAGACCGTCCACGAGGTCAAGTTGATCGTCGACTTGATCTACGAGGGCGGGCTCGCCAACATGCGTTACTCGATCTCCAATACCGCCGAATACGGCGACTACAAGTCCGGTCCGCGCGTCGTCACCGCCGAGACCAAGGCGGAGATGAAACGGATCCTGGCCGACATCCAGGAGGGTCGCTTCGCGCGCGAATGGGTCTTGGAGAACAAGGCCGGCCAGGCCGAGTTCAAGGCCCTGCGCGCGCGCCACGCCGATCACCCCCTCGAGCCGGTGGGCGACAAGCTGCGCGCGATGATGCCCTGGATCGGCGCCAATAAGCTGGTCGCCGGTACGAAGGACTGATCCACCCGCACCGGCGCCGCGGGGCGGACCGTCAGCGGAGGCTGGCGCCGTCGCGCGGCGAGGACCGTAGTCCCGGCCGAGGGTTTGACTTCGTGCGACGAGTTGGGTTTCATGAGTGCGGCGGTGATGCCGCAGCGGAGAGCGCGTTCCCCATGGCCGACGCCGAGATCGCCGAGTCCATGATCCGCCGATCCACGGCCGACGGCGCCGCGCGTCCGCTGCTCGCCTCGCTTTCGGGGCTCGGGCTTCGACTTAGGTGCCCCTGAGCCGCGCCGCTCCGCTCCGCCGAGGGCCCGCTCAGGGGACGATGTCGAACCGGACCTCATCCCGACCCGAAAGCCGACGACCATGACCGCACCCCACGACCGCCTCGTCATCTTCGACACCACGCTCCGCGACGGCGAGCAGTCGCCGGGCGCCTCGATGACCGTGCCCGAGAAGGGCCGCATCGCCGAGATGCTCGACGCCATGGGCGTCGACGTCATCGAGGCCGGCTTCGCCATCGCGTCGCAAGGCGACTTCGAGGGCGTCAAGGCCGCCTCGGAGATCTGCAAGAACTCGGTGGTGTGCTCGCTCGCCCGCGCCGGCGAGCGCGACATCGACCGCGCCGCCGAGGCGCTCGAGAAGGCGCGGCGCAAGCGCATCCACACCTTCATCTCCACCAGCCCGCTGCACATGAAGTTCAAGCTGCAGATGGAGCCGGAGGAGGTGCTCGGCTGGGTCAAATCCAGCGTCACCCGCGCGCGCCGCTACACCGACGACGTCGAGTGGAGCGGCGAGGACGGCTCGCGCACCGACCCCGACTTCTTGATGCGCTGCATCGAGACGGCGATCGCCGCCGGCGCCACCACGGTCAACATCCCCGACACGGTGGGCTACGCCTATCCCGAGGAGTTCGCCGACCTGATCCGGCGGATCAAGAACTCGGTGCCGAACATCGACAAGGCGGTGATCTCGGTGCACTGCCACAACGATCTCGGCATGGCGGTGGCCAACAGCCTGCGCGCGGTCGAGGCCGGGGCGCGCCAGATCGAGTGCACCATCAACGGCATCGGCGAGCGCGCCGGCAACGCCGCGCTCGAGGAGGTCGTCATGGCGGTCAGGACCCGCCAGGACCGCCTGCACTATCTGCTCGATGTCGACACCACCCAGATCATGAAGCTGTCGCGCCAGGTCAGCGCCACCACCGGCTTCAACGTCCAGCCCAACAAGGCGATCGTCGGCAAGAACGCCTTCGCCCACGAGAGCGGCATCCACCAGGACGGGATGCTCAAGAACGCCCAGACTTATGAGATCATGAAGCCCGAGGACATCGGGCTCGCCAAGTCGAGCCTGGTCATGGGCAAGCACTCCGGGCGCCACGCCTTCAAGGCCAAGCTGAAGGAGCTGGGCTACGACCTCGGCGACAACGCGCTGGCCGACGCCCTCGCCCGCTTCAAGGCGCTCGCGGACAAAAAGAAAGAGGTGTTCGACGACGACATCGTGGCGCTGGTCGACGACGAGATCGGCCAGCGCGACCAGCGCGTGAGGTTCGTCGCGCTGTCGGTCCGGTGCGGCTCCGAGATCAAGCCCAAGGCGGCGCTGACCCTCGAGGTCGACGGCGAGCGCCGGAGCGCCGAGGCCGAGGGCGACGGACCGGTCGACGCCACCTTCGCCGCGATCCGCCGGCTCGTGCCCCACGACGCCAAGCTGCCGCTCTTTCAGATCAACGCCGTGACCGAAGGCACCGACGCCCAGGCCGTCGTCACCGTCCGCCTCGAGGAGGAGGGCAAGACGGTCGCCGGCATGTCGGCCGACACCGACACCCTGGTCGCCTCGGCGCGGGCCTATCTGGCCGCCCTCAACCGGCTCATGGTCAAACGGGACAAGACCGCGCCGGCCGCCCTTTCGGCGTGATGGACCAACGCGGGCATCGCGAACGTCTTCGCGCTACGGTAGAACCCGGACCACGCCCATCTCCGGGCGTGGTTCCGTCCGTTCGCCGATGCCACGGGAGCTTCGATGTTCGCACGCCTCTTGGGCCTGTTCTCCGCCGACATGGCGATCGACCTCGGCACCGCCAACACGCTCGTCTACGTCAAATCCAAGGGCATCGTCCTCAACGAGCCCTCGGTCGTGGCGATCGCCAGCCAGAAGGGCCGCAAGCAGGTCCTCGCGGTCGGCGAGGAGGCCAAGCTGATGGTGGGCCGCACCCCCGGCAACATCGAGGCCATCCGGCCCTTGCGCGACGGCGTCATCGCCGACTTCGAGGTCGCCGAGGAGATGATCAAGCACTTCATCCGCAAGGTGCACCACCGGCGCAGCTTCGCGAGCCCGCGCGTCATCATCTGCGTGCCCTCGGGCTCGACCGCCGTCGAGCGCCGCGCCATCCAGGAGAGCGCCGAGAGCGCCGGCGCCCGGCGCGTCTTTTTGATCGAGGAGCCGATGGCGGCGGCGATCGGCGCCGGCCTGCCGGTGACCGAGCCCACCGGCTCGATGGTGGTCGACATCGGCGGCGGCACCACCGAGGTCGCCGTCCTGTCCTTGGGCGGCATCGTCTACGCGCGCTCGATCCGCGTCGGCGGCAACAAGATGGACGAGGCGGTCATCCAGTACATCCGCCGCCACCACAACCTGTTGATCGGCGAGGCCACCGCCGAGAACATCAAAAAGCTGATCGGCTCGGCCTGTCTGCCGGAAGACGGCAACGGCGACGTGGTCGAGATCAAGGGCCGCGATCTGATGAACGGGGTGCCGAAGGAGATCGTCATCTCCGAGCGTCAGGTCGCCGAGAGCCTGGCCGAGCCGGTGAGCCAGATCGTCGAGGCGGTGAAGGTGGCACTCGAACACACCGCCCCGGAGCTCTCCGCCGACATCGTCGACAAGGGCATCGTCTTGACCGGCGGCGGCTCGCTTCTGGGCAACCTCGACTTCGTCCTGCGCCACGCCACCGGCCTGCCGGTCAGCCTGGCCGAGGAGCCGCTCACCTGCGTGGCGCTGGGAACCGGGCGTTGCCTGGAAGAAATCGGAACCTTGCGCCACGTTCTTCACACGGCGTATTAAATTTGCGACCCGCGGTGGAGAAACGGCCGTTATCGGTACGTTAACACCGCGCGGTGACAACCGGCGTTCCGGCCGTTGCGCCGCGATCCTTCGGAGAGTTCGGTGACCCGGCTGCGCCGCGCGTCCTTCGCGTCGATCGTCCTGCCGCCGAGCGGATGGTTCGAGCGCGTCAGGTTCGGCGGTCTGGTCGGCCTCGCCTTGATCCTGCTGCTGCTGGGTCGCGCCGAGGTCGGCATCGTCGAACGTCTCACCCACGGCCTGCGCGACGCCCTGACCCCGGTGATGACCGCCGTCGCCGAGCCCGCGGCGGCGCTGGACCACGGCTTCGGCTGGGTCGGCCGCCAGTTCGCGCTCGCCGAGGAGAACGCCCGCCTGCGCGCCCAGGTCGAACAACTCTTGGAGTGGCGCGCCGAGGCCACCCGTCTGCAGGTCGAGAACGCCTCGCTGCGCGAGGTCCTGCACGCCCAGCGTCGGCGCCCGGTGCCGATCGCGCGCACCGCCCGGGTCGTCGCCGACAGCCGCAGCCCGTTCGTCCACACCCGCCTTTTGGACAGCGGGGCGCGCGCCGGCGTCCACGAGGGGATGGCGGTGCTCGGCACCGGCGGCCTCGCCGGCCGCGTCGTCGACGTCTCGCCGCACAGCGCGCGGCTGTTGCTGCTGACGGACTTCAACTCGCGGCTGCCGGTCCTGGTGCTGCCGTCGCGCGACCGCGCCATCCTGTCGGGCGACAACGGTCCCATGCCGCGGCTCGACTTCATGCCGCTGACGCCGCAGGTGGCGGCGGGCGACCGGGTGGTGACCTCCGGGGCGGCCGGGCTGTTGCCGGTCGGCTTGGACGTCGGCCGGGTGGTGCGCGGCGACGAGGGCGGCTTGCGGGTGCGCCCGGCGCTGGACTGGCGCGAGCTGCGCCACGTCCGGCTGGTGCGGTCGCCGCCGGTGCCGGCGGACTTCGGTCCCGGCGTGGGCGAGGGTCCCGGCGTGGGCGAGCCCGACACCGCCGTGCCGCGGCGCGACGGCTAGCGGCGGCGCGCGGCATGGGCTTCCACGGCGGCGATGTCGAACGGCGGTTGCGCGGCGCACTGCCGGTGGTGCTCGCGCTGCTGGCGGTGCTCGTCGACCTCGCCCCGCGTCCGGCCGGTGGCGGCGGCGGGCTCGCGCCCTTCTCGACCCTGGCGGTGGTCTATTTCTGGAGCGTCTACCGCCCCGATCTGATGACCGCGGCCGCCGTCTTCGCGGTCGGCCTGGTCTACGACGTGCTGAGCGGGCAGCCGCTCGCCGGCACCGCGCTGGCGCTGCTCTTGGGCCGCGGCGCGCTCATCGCCCGCCGGCGCTTCTTCGACGCCAAATCCTTCAGCGTCATCTGGGCGCTGTTCCTGTTGTGGGCGCCGGCGGTCGAGCTCGTGCGCTACGTCGCGGCGGCCGGCCTCCTGGGCGCGCTGGTCGACCCGCGGCCGCTGGTCGTGCAGTGCGCCTTGACGGTCGCCCTCTACCCGGCGTTGAGCTGGGTGCTGGTACGTTTCCACGGACTGGTGCGGATGCCGGGCTATGCAGAACCCTGAAGCCGAGCGCTCGCGCGTCTTCACCCGCCGGCTGGCGCTGTTGGGCGGCGCCAAGATGGTGGCGTTCGGCGCACTCGGGCTGCGGCTGCACCAGCTTCAGGTCCGCGACGCCCCCGAGTTCGCGCTCGACGCCGAGGAGAACCGCATCAGCCAGCGCCTGTTGATGCCGGCGCGCGGGCGCATCGTCGACCGCACCGGCCGTTCGCTCGCCGACAACGTCCCGGTCTATCGGGTCCGGGTCGTGCGCGAACAGGCCCGCGACGTCGCGGGCGTGTTGCGCGCGCTCGCCGAGGTGATCCACCTGCCGGCGCCCCGCCGCGACGAGATCGTCGCTTCGGCGCAGGCGCGGGCGTCCTTCGTGCCGGTGACGGTGCGCGACGATCTGAGCTGGGACGAGGTCGCCGAGGTCGCGGTCCACGCCCCCGACCTGCCGGGCATTCGGCTCGATTCCGGCCTGGTCCGGCACTACCCCTACCGCGGCGCGTTCGCCCATGTCCTCGGCTATGTCGGCCCGGTCACCGAGCGCGAGCTGCGCACCGACGACGATCCGCTCCTGCGCGTGCCGGACCTCAGGATCGGCAAGAGCGGCATCGAAGGCGGCTACGACCACAACCTGCGCGGCAAGGCCGGGCTGTTGCAGATGGAGGTCAACGCCGTCGGCCGCGAGATCCGCGAGCTTCGTCGCCGGCCGGGCACCGGCGGCGCCGACGTCGAGCTCACCCTCCACGCCGAACTGCAGCGCTACGCCCATCGCCGCCTCGCCTCCGAGCTCAGCGCCAGCGCGGTGGTCCTCGACGTCCACACCGGCGAGGTGCCGGCGATGGTGTCGGTGCCGAGCTTCGCGCCGGACGCCTTCGTCGACGGCGTCAGCCACGCCCAGTGGGAGGACTGGCGCGACGATCCCCGCGCGCCGTTGGTGAACAAGGCCACCGCCGGGGTCTACCCGCCGGGCTCGACCTACAAGATGATGACGGCGCTGGCCGCGCTCGAGCTCGGCATCCTCGACCAGGACACCACCTTCTACTGCCCGGGGCATCTGCAGATGGGCCGGGCGCGCTTTCACTGCTGGCGCTCGGGCGGCCACGGCTCGCTGGCGGTGGTGCAGGCGTTGGCGCAGTCCTGCGACGTCTTTTTCTACGAGACCGGCAAGCGCGTCGGCATCGACGCCCTCGCCGCGATGTCGCGGCGCTTCGGCCTGGGCGGTGCCAGCGGCATCGACCTGCCGAGCGAGCGCGCCGGGCTGATCCCGACGCGCGCCTGGAAGGAGGCCGCGATCGGCGAGAAATGGCAGCCCGGCGAGACGGTGGTGTGCGCCATCGGGCAGGGCTTCGTCGCCGCGACGCCCTTGCAGCTGGCGGTGATGACGGCGCGCATCGCCAACGGCGGCTACGCCGTCGAGCCCTGGCTGGTGCGGCCACCGACGGGGCGCGCGGTGCCCACCACGCCGGCGCCGTCGCTCGGCATCTCGCCGCTGTCGCTGGCGCTGGTGCGCGAGGGCATGTTCGAGGTCGTCAACGGCGAGCGCGGCACCGCCCGCGCCCAGAAGCTCTTGAGCGAGACCCACCGGATGGCGGGCAAGACCGGCACCTCGCAGGTCAAGCGCATCACCCGCGCCGAGCGCGCCGCCGGGCTGCACAAGCGCAAGGACAAGCCGTGGCGGGATCGCCACCACGCCCTGTTCGTCGCCTTCGCGCCTTTCGACGCGCCGCGCTACGCGGTCGCCGTCGTCGTCGAGCACGGCGGCAGCGGCAGCGGCACCGCGGCACCGATCGCGCGCGACCTGATGCAGAAGACCCTCGACCTCGACCCCACCGGCGGCCGCACCACCGCGGCCGACGACCGCCCCTTGCGGGTGACGGTGCCGCGCCGTGCGGGGTGAGCTCGCCGACGCCCAGCTGACGCTGCCCGACAAGCTGGCGCGGGTGAGTTGGGCCTATGTCGCCGCGATCGTGCTGATCGGAGCGGTCGGCTACGCCATGCTCTATTCCGCCGCCGGCGGCGACCACGAGCCCTGGGCCTGGCGCCACGCCGTGCGGCTCGCCTTCGGCGTGCTGGTCATGCTGTTCGTGGCGCTGGTCGACCCGCGCCTCTGGCACCGTTTCGCCTACCTGGTCTACGGCGGCGCCTTCGCCGCGCTGGTCGGCGTCGAGATCATGGGCTCGCTCGCCAAGGGCGCGCAGCGCTGGATCGACCTCGGCTTCGTCCAGCTCCAGCCTTCCGAGCTGATGAAGGTGGCGCTGGTGCTGGCGCTGGCGCGCTATTTCCACGGCGCGACGCTGCCGCAGGTGGGCCGCCCGCTCTTTCTGTTGCCGCCGATCGCGATGATCGCCGCGCCCGCGCTGTTGGTCTTGAAGCAGCCCGATCTCGGCACCGCCGTCATGCTGCTGGCGAGCGGCGCCGTCGTCCTGTTCCTGGCCGGCGTGCGCTGGTGGAAGTTCGCGCTCGTGGGCGCGGGCGCGGCCGGCGCGCTGCCGATCGTCTGGCGACAGCTGCACGACTACCAGCGCGAGCGCGTCCTCACCTTCCTCGATCCCGGCCAGGACCCGCTCGGCGCCGGCTACCACATCATCCAGTCGCAGATCGCGTTGGGCTCGGGCGGGGTCTGGGGCAAGGGCTTCCTCGAGGGCACCCAGGCCCAGCTCAGCTTCCTGCCCGAGAAGCACACCGACTTCGTCTTCACCATGCTGGCCGAGGAGCAGGGGCTCGTCGGCGGGCTCGCCGTGCTCGCGCTCTACCTCGTCGTCTTCCTCATGGGGCTGGTGTTCGCGCTGCGCACCCGCTCGCAGTTCGGCCGGCTGGTGGCGGCCGGGGCCTCGGTCACCTTCTTTCTCTACGTCGTCATCAACGTCGCGATGGTGACGGGCCTGATCCCCGTCGTCGGCGTGCCCTTGCCGCTGGTCTCCTACGGCGGCACCGCGATGATGACGGTCATGGTCGGCTGCGGCCTCGCCCTCGGCATCGACGTCCACCGCGACCTCTACATGCGCCGCCACCCGGACGACGATCTGTAGCCGCGATCGCGGAGCACCGCTTGCTCACGCCGCGGTGATCCGAGAGGGCCACGTCCCCGCTCTGTCGGGGAAGTCGTCGCCCCCGGCCGGGCGCGCTCGAGACCGCCGCGGTGGTCTGATCTTCGAAGGCCCGGACGCGACCCGACGGTGGTCGTCGCGGCGTGGCGGTCGTGCGCCGGATCGACGCCGTCGGCCGTTCGGTTGGGACGACGCGGTGCCGGCGTCGCATTCGGGCGCGACGGCCGAACGTTCCGGCGAGGGCGGGAGCCGGGGCTCGGCGAGTACCGTCGCCCCCGCTCGATCCCCGACTTCGAATTCTCCATCAAGCTGTCGCGATCGCCCAGCCTGCGAACCGCGGCGGCTTTCGCGAAGGCCCCCACTCTTGCGAGGACCGGGGCGTCGCCGTCGCGAACGCGCGG
>CAZCVH010000050.1:0-11590 GCA_964502115.1 uncultured Geminicoccaceae bacterium | reverse complement strand
CGGCGAACAGCGCGTCGAGCCGCGGATCGCTCTGATCGGCGCCGACGGGCTCGGCCAGCAGGGCCGCGGCGAGGGTAACGGCGAGGATGTGCGCGCGCGTCATCGTCTCTAGGGTGCCGCCGCGCGCGGGCGAGGCAAGAGCTGTTTGCGAGCAAACCCGAAAGTGAGGAGCCAGCGAGCATGAAGATCGCCGTCATCGGCTGCGCCGGCCGCATGGGCCGCACCAATCTCGCCGCGGTGCTGGACGCGGGCCTGGACCTGGTGGCCGGCGTCGAGCCCCCCGGCCACGCCGATCTCGGCCGCGATCTCGCCACGCTGGCCGGGCGCGAGCCCATCGGGCGCGCCGTCACCTCCGACGCGGCGGCGGCGTTGGCGGCGGCGGACGCGGCGATCGAGTTCTCCACGCCCGCCGCCACCGTCCGCCATGCGGAGCTCGCCGCCGCCGCCGGCTGCGCCCACGTCGTCGGCACCACCGGCCTCGACGCCGACCAGGAGACCGCGCTGGCGGCGGCGGCGGGCGGCGTCCCGATCGTCTACGCGCCCAACATGAGCCGCGGGGTCAACCTGCTGACGGAGCTGGTGGAAACCGTGGCGCGCGCGCTCGACGCCGAGTTCGACGTCGAAATCGTCGAGATGCACCACAACCGCAAGGTCGACGCGCCCTCGGGCACGGCGCTCGGGCTCGGGCGCGCCGCGGCGCGCGGCCGCGGTGTCGAGCTCGAGGCCGTCGCCGAGCGCGGCCGCGACGGCGTCACCGGCAAGCGCGAACGCGGGCGCATCGGCTTCGCGGCGCTCAGGGGCGGCGACGTCGTGGGCGACCACACCGTCTGCTTCGCCGGGCCGGGCGAGCGGCTCGAGCTCACCCACCGCGCCGCCGACCGCGCCATCTACGGTCGTGGCGCGGTGCAGGCGGCGTGCTGGGCGGTGGGTCGCCCGCCCGGTCTCTACGGCATGGCGGAGGTGCTCGGCCTGGCGCGCTGAGCCGGCTCAGCGCGGCAGCACCACCCGACAGCGCAGGCCGCCGAGCGGGCTGGTCTCCAGCTCGATGCCGCCGCCGTGGGCGAGGGCGACGTCGCGGGCGATGGTGAGCCCCATGCCGACGCCGCCGACGCCACCGGTGGTGCGGCGCGCGCCGTCGCCGCGGTAGAACGGCTCGAAGACGCGCTCGCGCTCGGCGGCGGGGATACCGGGGCCGTCGTCGTCGACGACGATCTCGACGTGGTCGCGACCGAGCCCGAGGGTGACCCGCACCCGCTCGGCGTGCTTGACGGCGTTGTCGATCAGATTGGCGAGCATGCGCTCGACCGCCGTCACCCGCACCGTCACCCGGGCGTCGTCGCCGTCGCCGTCGGCGCGGACGTCGAAGCGGACCGGTTGGCCGTGGCGCGCCGCGCGGGCCTCCAGCCGCGCCGCGAGCTTGGCCGCCGGCACGCTGCGCATCGGCTCCGCGGCCTCGCCGCGGGCGAAGTCGAGATAGGCGTCGACCAGCCGACGCATCTCCTCGACGTCCTCCTGCAGGGCGTCGACCGCGGCGGAGTCGTCGGCGTCGGTGCGCATCATCTCCAGCTCGAGGCTCATGCGGGTGAGCGGGGTCGACAGGTCGTGGCTCACCGCCGCCAACAGGTTGGTGCGCTGGCTCATGTGCCTGAGGATGCGTTGGCGCATGCGGTTGTAGGCGAGGCTGGCCTGACGGATCTCGACCGCGCCCTCGAGCCGGACGTCGCCCGGATCGCGCCCCTTGCCGAAGCTGTCGGCGGCGCGGGCGAGCCGCCCGATCGGCCGCAGCTGGCGGCTGAGGAAGTAGATCGCGATCGCGATCAACAACAGCGACGCCGCGACCATCCACGCCACCAGCAGCACCGTGGTCGAGGTGTCGACGCGCTTGCGGTCGGGCAACACCCGCAGGACGCCGTCGTCGAGCTGGACGTAGACGGCGACGCGGTCGACCTGCGCCGGGCGGGTGTCGATGCGGAAGGGGTAGTCCAGACGGCTCTCGAAGGCGCCCTGCATGGCCTGGTCGACCAGGGACGGCGGCAGGAAGCCGCTGCGCTCGCTGGCCTCTTCCAACCGGGCGCCGGGCTCCATGGAGACCGCGAAGCGAAAATAGCGCCGGGCGTCGTCGAGGATCTCGCCCTGCGCCGTGGCGTCGGGGGCGCTCGCGAGCTGATCGGCGAGCCACGCCACCTCGCCGGCGACGCCGATCGCGAGCCAGCGGCTCACCGTGTCCCAGTGCCGGTCGTAGAAGATCACGACCAACACGATCTGTAGGATCACCAACGGCAGCACGATGATCAACAGCGAGCGGCCGAACAGCGAGCGCGGCATCCACGCCGCCAGCCGCGGCAGGCGCAGCCCGCGTCGGCGCAAGGGGCGCGGCAGCGCGCCCACCCGCGCCATCAGCGCACGCCCTTGAGAGCGTAGCCGCGGCCGCGCACGGTGACGAGAAAGCGCGGCTGGCGCGGCTCGTCCTCGAGCTTGCGCCGCAAGCGCGCGATCTGGGTGTCGACCGCGCGATCGGCGCCGGCGATGTCGGCGTCCTGGGCGAGCGCGGGCCGATCGACCACCTCGCCGGGGGCGGCGGCGAGGGTGGCCAGCAGCTGGCGCTCGGCGGAGGTGAGGTGCACCGGCTCGCCGTCGGCGGTGAGGCTCTCGTCGTCGAGATCGAAGGCGAAGCGCCCGAACCGCACCGTGCGCGCCGCCGGGGCCGGCGCCGGCACGGTGGCGCGCGCGAGGATGCGCTGCACCCGCAACAGCAGCTCGCGCGGCTCGAAGGGCTTGGAGAGATAGTCGTCGGCGCCGGCCTCGAGCCCGCGGATGCGGTCCTCGACCTCCTTGCGGGCGGTGAGGAGCAGGATCGGGACGGCGTCGTCGGCGCGGATCTGCTCGGTGAGCAGGAGCCCGCTGGCGTCCGGGAGCATGACGTCGACGATCAGCAGGTCGAAGGCGAAGCGCTTGAGCGCCGCCCGCGCCCCGGCGACGTCCGCCGCGGTCGAGACGTGGTAGCCGTTCTTGGTCAAGAACCGCTCGAGCAGCGCCCGCAGCCGGTCGTCGTCGTCGACGACCAGGAGGTGGTGCGGGCCCTCGGCCGTGGTCACGACAACGCCTCCTCGTCGAAGAACGGCCGCGCCCGCGGCTCCACCAGGTCCAACAGCACGGTCTCGAAGCTGGCGACGGTCTCGGGGCCGTGGCTGCGGAAGACGCTGCCCAGGCGGCGGCGCTGGGTGCGGTCGAGCCGGTCGCAGAGCTCGCCGCCGGCGGCGGTCATCACCAACAGCTTGCGGCGCCGGTCGCCGTCGGCGGCGCGCCGCGCGACGTAGCCCGCCTCGATCAGCTGATGAACGTGCCGCGAGACGGTCTGTTTGGGGAGGCCCAACAGGGTCTGCAACGCCCCCGCGGTGGTGGCGGTGCCGCTCTTGATCAACAAGAGCATCAGGCGGTGGGTGAGGGTGAGCCCTTGCGGCAGGCCCGCGCGCGCCGTCGCCTCGAAGCCGCGCGCCGCGAGCATCAACAGCGCCACCGACCGGTCCATTTCCTCCGGCCGCAGGAAGCGGGCCTTGCGATGGGCGTCGATACGGCGGTTCGACATACCGGACCTCACATTGACACATACTAAGGCCGGTGATAGCGCTCGCGTCTCTCAAAATCCGAACAAATCGCCCGCTGAAGGCTCCGCATGGCACTCGTTCCTTACGACGACCGTGATGGTTGGATCTGGCTCGACGGCGAGTTCGTCCCCTGGCGCGAGGCCAGGTTGCACGTGCTCAGCCACGCGCTGCATTACGCCAGCTCGGTATTCGAGGGCGAGCGGGCCTACGGTGGCAAGGTCTTCAAGCTCACCGAGCACTCCCAGCGGCTCGTCGACAGCGCCCGGGTGATGGGTTTCGAGCTGCCCTACGGTGTCGCCGAGCTCGACGCCGCGACCGACGCCGCGATCGCCAAGAACGGGCTGTCGGACTGCTACGTCCGGCCGGTGGCTTGGCGCGGCTCGGAGATGATGGGGGTCTCGGCCCAGAACAGCTCGGTCCATGTCGCCATCGCCGTTTGGGAATGGGGCGCCTATTACAACGATCTCCGACTGACCCCCGCGATCTACCACCGTCCGGCGCCCACCGCGGCGCCGGTGCACAGCAAGGCCGCCGGCCTCTACATGATCTGCACCCTCTCCAAGCACGCCGCCGAGGCCAAGGGGTTCGGCGACGCCTTGATGCTCGACCACGAGGGCTACGTCGCCGAGACCACCGGCGCCAACCTCTTCATGGTGAAGGGCGACACCCTCCACACCCCGCTGCCGGACCGCTTCTTGAACGGCATCACCCGGCAGACCGTCATGGCGCTCGCCCGCGAACGCGGCTTGCCCTTGGTGGAGCGCCGCATCCTGCCGGCGGAACTCGCCGAGGCCGACGAGATCTTCGTCACCGGCACCGCCGCCGAGGTCACCGCGGTGCGGGCCATCGACGACGTGATCTATCCGCTCGGGCCGGTGACGCGTCAGCTGATGGACGACTTCCGCGGTCTGACGCGGGCCACCGCCGCCGAGGCCGCGGCGTGAGGCGCCGTCGCGGCGCGCCGGTGCCCGCCCTCGGCGGCGCGTCCTCGAGCTGAGTTGGAGCCTCCGCGCATGTCCCGCGCCGTTTGCGTCTTTTGCGGCTCGCGCGCCGGTGCGCCGCGCGATTATCGCGGCCTCGCCGCGGATTGCGGCGACCGCCTGGTGCGCGCGGGCTGGCGCATCGTCTACGGCGGCGGCGACGTCGGCCTGATGGGCGCACTCGCCGACGCCGCGATCGCGGCGGGTGGCGAGGTCCTCGGTTTCATGCCGGAGCGCCTGTTGGGCCGGGAGGTCGGCCATCGCGGCATCAGCGACCTCACCGTCACCGCCGACATGTTCGAGCGCAAACGGCTGATGATCGCCGGCAGCGACGCCTTCTTGGCGTTGCCGGGTGGGCTCGGCACCATCGACGAGGTCCTCGACGTCGTGACCCTGCGCCAGCTCGGCTATCACGACCACCCGATCGTGCTGGTGGACGATCACGGCTTCTGGCGGCCGTTCGAACGCCTGGTCGAGCACGTCACCGCCAACGGCTTCGCCGACCGCGGCGTGCTCGACC
This sequence comes from uncultured Geminicoccaceae bacterium, assembly GCA_964502115.1. GTDB lineage: Bacteria > Pseudomonadota > Alphaproteobacteria > Geminicoccales > Geminicoccaceae > JAAAPF01. The sequence goes on along the minus strand of CAZCVH010000050.1, from coordinate 6,485 downwards.
TGTTCAGCCTCGCCCCCGATCTCGACACCGCCCTCGCCGTGCTCGGCGCCGGCCGCGGCTGAGAGGCGCGCTCAGGCGGTCCCGCCGGCTGCGGCGTCGCCGTCGCCCGGTTGTTGCTGTTGCTGCTGCAGCCGCCGCCGGTAGAGCCCGAGAAAGTCGATCGGATCGATCATCAGCGGCGGAAAGCCGCCGTCGCGGGTGGCGTCGGCGATGACCCGCCGCGCGAAGGGGAACAACAGCCGCGGACACTCGATCATCAACACCGGCTGCACCGCGTTGTCCGGCATGTTGGCGATGGCGAAGAGCCCGCCGTAGTTGAGCTCGCAGACGAAGACGGTTTCGCCGCCCGCCGAGGCGTTGACGTTGATCTGCAGCTCGGTCTCGTAGCGGTCGTTTTCGACGTGACGGCCGCGGGTGTCGACGTTGATCTGGATCTCCGGGCGCTGCCCGCTCTGCATGGCGGTCGGCGCCCGCGGGTTTTCGAACGAAAGATCTTTGACGTATTGGGTGATGATCGACAGCCGCGGCGGCGACTGTTGCTGCGCGCCGGCGTCGGTGTCGGCGCCGGGGGTGTCGGTGCCGGTCGGGGTCTCGTTCTCGGCCATCGATAGCTCCACGGGGAAACGGCGACGCCCGCGGCGCCGCCGACGACGGTTCGTGCACGGCGCGGACCGGCGCGTGCGACGACGCCCGCTCCGACGACGTGCCGGCTTTAGCGGCGTTGACGGCGACGGCGCAACCCGCGCGCCGCAACGAAGGCCCGCCGCGTCAGCGCTCGCGCGGGCCCCAGCCCTGTCCCGGCGGCGGCATCTCGTCGCCGTTCTCGTCGATCACCTCGTAATCGGCGTCGACGACGTCCTCGGTCGGCGCCGGTCGGCCTCCGGCCGCCGCGTCGTCGGGCATGACGACGTGGATGCGGTCGCGCACGCGGCCGTAGACGCGCGCGCGCACCGGCGGTAGCAGTAAGAGGCCGCCGAACGCGTCGGTGAAGAAGCCGGGGGTGATCATCAACAGGCCGGCGACCACCAGACAGAGCCCGTCGAAGCCCTCGCGCATCGGCACCGCGCCGGTAGCGAGCCGCTCGCGGGCGCGGTGCGCGACGGTGAAGCCCTGGTGGCGGATCACGGCGCTGCCGACGACGGCGGTGGCGACCACCGCGGCCAGGGTCGGCCACAGCCCGATCCAGCCGCCGATCTGGATGAACAGTGCGATCTCGACGAGCGGCACCGCGATGAACAGGATCAGGAGGAGAAGGCCCAGCCGCATCGAAGGTCGGTTTAACTTTTGACGGTGGAGATTATATCTGATCAAGCGCCTCCCGGTGCCCGCCCGGCTCGACGCCCGCCCACGCATCCGAACTGCGCCAGCTCATGTCAAACGGTTTCCCCTTCATCGACATCATCTTTTTCGCGGCCGTGGCGCTGTTCATCGCGTTCCGCCTGCGCAACGTGCTCGGGCGCCGCACCGGTCACGAGCGCCGGCCCGAGGCGTCGACGGTCACGCCGAACACGCGGGACAACGTCGTGAGCTTGCCGAACCGCGAGGAACAGGCGGAAGCGGCGTTCAGCCACATCGACGACGCCGAGCTGCGCCAGGGGCTGACCGCGATCCGGCGGGCCGACCCCGACTTCGACCTCGAGGGTTTCTTGATGGGCGCGCGCCAAGCCTTCGAGATGGTCGTCGACGCCTTCGCCCGCGGCGACAGCGAGGCGCTGCGGCCGCTGTTGGCGGACGACGTCTACGGTGGCTTCGCGGAGGCCATCGAGCAGCGTCGCCAAGCCGGCGAGACGCTGGAGACCGAGGTCGTCGCCATCAAGCAGGCGGAAGCGGTCGAGGCGCGTATGGACGGCCCGCACGCCTACGTCACGGTGCGTTTCATCAGCGACCAGGTGAACGTGACGCGCGACGCCGAGGGCAACATCATCGACGGTGAGCCGGATCAGCTCGCCGAGATCGTCGACCTTTGGACTTTCGCCCGCGACACCAGCTCGCGCGATCCCAACTGGGAACTGGTGTCGACCGGCGTCGGCGACTGAGGGCTGCGCCACGTGCGGTCCGCGCACGGCCGGCTCACGACCGTTTGTCTGCCGTTCGCGTTCATGATCGCTTAGGCACGCCCCGTCAGCAGGGGAAAGCCGATGGTGCAGAAACGTCGCGCCGATCTGTGCGTGATCGGTGCCGGTTCCGGCGGCCTTTCGGTCGCGGCGGGGGCCGCGCAACTCGGCGCCGACACGGTGCTGATCGAAGCCGACCGCATGGGCGGCGACTGTCTCAACGTCGGCTGCGTACCGTCGAAATCGCTTCTCGCCGCCGGCCACGCCGCCCACGCCGCCGCCGACGGCGAGGCCTTCGGTGTCCGGCCCGCGGGCTGGCCCGCGATCGACGCCGGCGCCGTCCGTCGTCACGTCCAAGGCGTCATCGACGCCATCGCGCCGCACGATAGCCAGGAGCGCTTCGAGGGACTGGGTGTGACCGTACGCCGTACCACCGCCCGCTTCGTCGATCCCGCCACGGTCGAGGCCGACGGCGACCACATCCGCGCCCGGCGCTTCGTCGTCGCCACCGGCAGCCGTCCCACGGTCCCGCCGATCCCCGGGATCGAGCATGTCGGCTACCTCACCAACGAGACGATCTGGGATCTGGCCGACATCCCCGACCATCTGGTCGTCATCGGTGCCGGTCCGATCGGCACCGAACTCGCCCAGGCGCACCGCCGGCTCGGCGCCCGGGTGACGGTGCTGGAGGCCAGACGCATGCTGCCGCGCGACGACGCCGAGCTCGTCGGTATCGTGCGCACCACCCTCGTGGAGGAGGGCGTGGTGATCCGCGAAGGGGTGCGGATCACCGAGGTCGCGCCGGCGGGCAACGGCGTGCGGGTGCGCTTCGAGGACGCGAACGGCGTCGAGATCGTCGACGGCAGCCATCTGCTCGTCGCCGCGGGGCGGGCGCCCAACGTCGAGGCGCTGGAGCTGGACAAGGCCGGGATCGAAGCCACCAGGACCGGGATCACCGTCGATCGCCGCCTGCGCACCACCAACCGCCGCGTCTTCGCCGTCGGCGACGTCACCGGCGGGCCGCTCTTCACCCACCTCGCCGGCCATCACGCCAGCGTCGTCGTGCAAAACGCGCTCTTTCGCGTGCCCGCCAAGGTGAGCGCCTTCATCCCCGGCGTGACCTACACCGACCCCGAACTCGCCAGCGTCGGCCCGCCGGTGGAGGACGCCGCGGCCGAGGACGGTTGCGAGCTGGTGCGGGTGCCCTACGCCGAGAGCGACCGCGCCCGCGCCGAGCGTCGTACCGAGGGGTTGGTGAAGCTCGCCGCCGACAAGCGCGGACGGGTCAAGGCGGTGGCGATCGCCGGCGCGCAGGCGGGCGAGCTCCTGCAGCCCTGGCTGTTGGCGATGACCACCGGCACCAAGCTGCGCGCGATGGCGTCGCTGGTGGCGCCCTATCCGACGCTCGGCGAGCTCAACAAGAAGGCGGCCTCGGCGTTCTACGCGCCGCGGCTGTTCAGCCCCGCGACACGTCGGCTGGTGCGCTGGCTGGGACGACTCGGATGAAGCTCTCGTTACGCCGCCTCGCTCCGCTGCTGGTCCTGGCGGCGGCGACGGCGCTCGTCTTCGCCACCGGCCTCGACCGCTACCTGTCGATGGAGGTGCTGAGCGAGAACTACCGGGAACTCCGGGCCTGGGCCACCGCCCACCCGGTGATGGCGCCGCTCGCCTTCGGCCTCGTCTACGCCGCCGGCGTCGCCGTCTCGATCCCCGGCGCCGCGATCATGACCCTCGCCGGCGGGCTCATGTTCGGGCTCGTGCTCGGCACCCTCGTCGTCGTCGTGTCGGCCACGCTCGGCGCGACGCTGGTCTTCCTGATCGCCAAGACCGCGCTGGGCGAGCCGCTCCGGCGGCGGGCGAGCGGCTGGATCAAGCGCATGGAGGACGGCTTTCGAGAGGACGCCTTGAGCTATCTCCTGGTGCTGCGGCTGGTCCCGATCTTCCCGTTCTGGCTGGTCAACATCGTGCCGGCGTTCCTGGGCATGCGGCTCGCCAGCTACGTCCTGGCGACGTTTTTGGGCATCCTGCCCGGCACCGCCGTCATCGCGAGCATCGGCAACGGCGTCGGCGAGATCCTCGAGGCCGGCGAGCGGCCCGACCTCTCGATCATCTTCGCCCCCGAGGTGCTGGGGCCACTGGTGGCGCTCGCCGCGCTCGTCCTCTCGACCACGCTCTACAAGCGCTGGCGTCGCCGTCGCGACGCCATCTGAGCCCGGCTTCACGCCCGATCACCGGGCCGTGACGGCACCTTGCAGGCGGGCTCGCGGCCGCCGTTATCGAGGGCGGACACGGGGCAGGGGAGACGTCCATGCGTGCACAGGTCCTCGCCGTCGGCCTCGCGCTGCTGGCGCTGCCGGCGCTCGCCGCCGACCTGCCGGAGCGGTGGCGCGACGCCTGGCCCGCCACCGACTTCACCGAGGCGCTGGTCCCGTTCGACGAGATCCTCTCCGGCGGTCCGCCCAAGGACGGCATCCCGTCGATCGACGACCCGCGCTTCGCCCCGGTCGAGGCCGTGCGCGACGATCTCGGCGCCGAGGAACCGGTGATGACGGTGGCGATCGACGGCGACGCCCGGGCCTATCCGCTGCGCGTGTTGGTCTGGCACGAGATCGTCAACGACACCGTCGGCGGTCGCCCCGTCGCGGTCACCTTCTGCCCCTTGTGCAACTCCGCGATCGTCTTCGAGCGCCGCGTCGCCGGCGAGGTCACCACCTTCGGCACCACCGGCAAGCTCAGGCATTCCGATCTCGTCATGTACGACCGCGCCAGCGAAAGCTGGTGGCAGCAGTTCGACGGCCGCGCCATCGTCGGCGAACGCGCCGGCGCCGAGCTCGAGCGGGTCCCGGCCCGGCTCGAATCGCTGGAGCGCTTCACCGAGCGTCATCCCGACGGCCGCGTGCTGGTACCGGGCGCGCCCGGCGCGCGCGCCTACGGCCGCAACCCCTATGCCGGCTACGACAGCGCCCCGCGCCCCTTCCTCTATCGCGGCGACTACGACGGACCTGGTGTGCCGCTGATGCGGGTGGTGACGGTCGACGGCGTGGAGCGCGCCTGGAGCCTGCCGCTGTTGCGCGAGCGCGGCGAGATCACCCACGGCGAGCTCGTCCTGCGCTGGGAGCCGGGCCGGCGCTCCGCTCTCGACGCCGCGCGCATCGCCGAGGGCCGCGACGTCGGCAACGTCACCGTCGTCCGCCGCACCCACGGCGGAACCGAACCCGCGGTCTACGACGTCCCCTTCGCCTTCGCCTTTCGCGCCTTCCATCCCGACGCCCCGATCGTCCACCTCGACGGCGCCGGCTGAGGAGTTCGCGCGGCTCACCAACGAGGAGTTCGCCACCGTCGCCGGTGAGGACGCCCGGCTCCGCGTCACCGCGCCGCCGGAGCTCGTCCGCAACCGCAAGTCCCGCCCCGATCCCGGCGAGCTCCGGGTGATCGAGACCCACCCGCGCGACCCCGCCCGCCCGGGGGGCGAGGCCGACACCGCGCCCGTCGACCTCGACGGCCGGCCGGCGCCGTCAGCCGCCTCGTGGGTAGAGGGGCGTCACGGGCGCTGGGCCGCGCGGCACGATCGGCGGCGCGCCGCCGGCTCGGCCACGTCCACGGCGTCGGGTGGGGCGCGGCCGGCGAGGGCGCGCAGCCGGTCGAGGTCGTGCACCACGATCCGGCCGTAACCCCCCGAGAGCACGCCCTCGCCGCGCAGCTTCACCAGGAAGCGGTTGACGGTGTGGCGGGAAACCGCGCTCATCTCGGCCAGCGTCCACTGCGTCGGCGCGAGCTCCTGGCCGGGGCGCGCGAAGCCGGACGGGTCGTTGTCGAGCAGCCCCAACAGGCGGGAGGCGATGCGGGCGTGGCCGCCGGCGGGCTTGAGGTCGGCGTGCAGGCGCACCAACAGCTCGCACTCCCGGGCCGCCAGGGTGGCGAACCGCCGCCACGCGGCCGGATCGCGCGCCACCACCAGCTCGAAGGCGGAGGCCGGAAACTGCGCCAACGCCGCCGGCGCACCGACGGCCGCCGTCGCCGCGCCCAGCAGTCCTCGCATCGACCCTCTCCCCGTTCGTCCTCTCCCCGCTCCGCGCCGCCAACATGGTACCCGCGGCGCGGGTTGCACCCGTGCGACGCCCGGCGCCCGGCCCGTGCCGCCCCGGCGTGAACGGCGCTCGCGCCTCACGGCGGGCGCCCCACCGGCCCTCACGGATCCCCCGTAACCGCCACAAGCCGTTGAGATCCAACGATGATCGTCCGCTCTGGCTTCGTTCGGCAACACCCGAAACCCCGACCCCGCACCACGCCTACGGCCCCGAAGCTCCGCCTTATTAGGATAGCACACCTAAAGGGCGTAACCCAGAGGCGCCGGCCGCCCCGTCGTTAGTGCCCCAACGGGTTCTCTAATCCCGCCGGTCAAGCATGGTCTCGCTGGGTCCGCGGCCGCCG
>CAZCVH010000049.1:0-11814 GCA_964502115.1 uncultured Geminicoccaceae bacterium | reverse complement strand
GGCCTCGGCGAAGCCGACCTCCGCGGTCATCGCCACCTGGCCGTCGGCCCGGATCGCGCGCAGCTGGTGGCCCGGGCCGTCGGCGTCGGCGACGAAGCGCAAGGGCTGATTGACGAAGGCCGGCCGCCGCGCCCGGAAGCTGAAGCGCTCGGCGTTGCGGCCCCGGGTGCGCATGGCGAGGTCGAGCAGCTTGGAGGCGATGAAGGGGCCGTGGACCACCAGCGCGGGATAGCCCTCGACCTCGGTGGCGTAGGGCTGGTCGTAGTGGATGCGGTGGCCGTTGAAGGTCACCGCCGAAAAGCGGAACAGGTCGACCTCGTCGGGGGTGAAGTCTTCCGAGATCTCGCCGCTCGCCAGTTCGCCCGCCGGCACCGGTGCCGGCAGCGGCACCGCCCCGCCCGGATCGAGATAGACGATGGTCTGGCGCTCCTCGAGCACCGGCGCGCCGTCCTGGGCGAACAGCATGACCAGCTCGACGAAGATCAATTCACCCTGCGCACCCGCCTTGCGTTCGACGCTCTCGATCGTGGTCGTCTTGGTGGTCTCGACGCCGAGCTGGACGTCGCCGAGGCGCTTCATCGTGCCGCCCGCGAACATGCGCCGCTCGAGGCGTATCGCCGGGATGAACCCGCCGCGCACGGGGTGGCCGTCCGCGCCGGTCGTGCCTTTGGTGACGACGGGCAGAAAGAAGGCCCATTGCCGCCCGAGGGGGAGGGTGTCGCGGGTGGGGAAGTGCTCGTCGCCGAGCGTGCCCGAGAACCGGGCAGCGATCTCCGGCGCGAGCGTGGCCGTTTCCTCCATGCGGCGGCCCACCGCCGCCTCGTAATGGGCGATCTCCGCCGCCGTCAGCGCCGTCTCCGCCGTCATCGCCGCGCGCCTCCCCGTCGCACACATTCCCACACCCGCAGGCTTAACGGCGCAAACGCGCGCCGGGCAAGCCCGCGAACGCCGCACGCCGCGGCTGCAACCTCTAAGACGAGGCCGCATCCAAGACGGAAGACGGCAAACGCGTTAGGTTTCGCGCGACCTGCTCGGCGAGAGGAGACTCCATGGCCTTCGACTTCGATCTGTTCGTCATCGGCGCCGGCTCCGGCGGGGTTCGCGCCGCCCGGATCGCCGCGGCCCACGGTGCGCGCGTCGCCATCGCCGAGCGGCAATATCTGGGCGGCACCTGCGTCAACGTCGGCTGCGTGCCGAAGAAGCTGATGACCTTCGCCGCCTCCTACGCCCACCACCTCGAAGACGCCGAGGGCTTCGGCTGGCAAGTCGGCGACGCGCGGCACGACTGGAAGACGCTGATCCGCAACAAGGACCGCGAGATCGACCGCCTCAACCGCGCCTACGCGCGGCTGTTGGACGGGCCCGGTGCGCGCACGTTCTGGGGCGACGCGGTGATCGAAGGACCGCATCGCGTGCGCGTCGGCGGCGAGACCGTCACCGCCGAGAAGATCCTCGTCGCCAGCGGCGGGCGGCCGGTGCTGCCGGACGTGCCGGGTGCCAAGGAGCACGGCATCACCTCCGACGACGTCTTCTACCTCCAGGCGATGCCCGAGCGCGTCGTCGTCGTCGGCGCGGGCTATATCGGCATCGAGTTCGCCGGCATCTTCGCCCGCCTCGGCGCCGAGGTGACGATGGCGCACCGCGGCCGCATGATCCTCAACGACAACTTCGACCTCGACGCGCGGCGGGTGCTGCAGGAAGAGCTCGAAAAGCAGGGCGTGACTTACGCCTTCGACTGCAAGATCACCGGCGTCGAGAAGAGCGCGGGCGGGCTCGTGGTGCACCGCTCGAACTGTGCGGCGATCGAGGTCGACCAGATCCTCTTCGCCACGGGCCGCGCTCCCAACACCCGCGGCCTCGGCCTCGCGGACGTGGGTGTCGAGCTGCGCGGCAACGGTGCGGTGCGCGTCGACGACGAGGACCGAACCAACGTGCCGTCGATCTACGCCATCGGCGACGTCACCGACCGCGTCCAGCTGACGCCGGTCGCGACCGCCGAGGGCCACGCCTTCGCCGACCGGCATTTCGGCCGCAACCTGCGCGCCGTCACCTACGACAACATCCCCACGGCCGTCTTCGCGAACCCGCCGGTGGCGCAGGTGGGCCTCACCGAGGAGCAGGCGATCACGCGCTTCGGTGACGACCTCGACATCTACCAGACCGAGTTCAAGGCGATGCGCTTCGCGCTCGCCGAGCGTGACGAGAAGACTTTGATGAAGCTGATCGTCCAGGCCTCGACCGACCGGGTGGTCGGTGCGCACATGGTCGGCCAGGACGCGCCGGAGATCATCCAGGGCTTCGCCGTCGCGGTGAAGATGGGCGCCACCAAGGCCGACCTCGACGCCACCATCGGTATCCATCCCACCTCCGCCGAGGAGTTCGTCACCCTGCGCACCCGCCGTCCACCGCGCCTGGCCGAGGTCGCCGCCGGCTGACCGCTCGACGCTTTCGACGACCGGGCGCGGGGGCGGCGTTCAGTTCGCTTTGGCGGTCCACTCGCAAAGCGGCGTTGCGGGACCGCCGGGGCGGCGTGGCGTGCGCAGGAGACGGCAGGTTTCGTAGCCGGCGGCACTGTAGGCCGCCTCGATCTCGGCAAGGGTGGCGGGCTCGAGTTCGGGCTCGCGCGCGAGGATCCAGGCGAAATCCCGCGACGGATGGGCCACCGCCGACCACCGGTAGTCGTCGTCGAGGGCGATGACGACGTAGTCGCCCGCCGCGAACCAGCGCCAGCCGCCCAGCAGCTTCACGAAGGTGACCTCGAGCGCGGCGACGTCGGGGCTCTCGGTGAAGCGGGCGCGGCCGATCGCCTGATCGAGCGTGCCGTCCTCGGTGCGGCAGGCGTTGAGCACGCGCAGCCGGCCCGGCGCGTCGCCGCGGTTGTAGGTCGCCGTCACGTCGTAGGCGCACTGGTCTTGAAACCACGCGGGAATCGCCGCGATCTGGTGCCACTGGCCCAGATAGCGCTCGGGCTCGAAGCCGCGCACCGGCTTCACGGTCTGCGCCGACGCGGCGGTGGCGGCGGCGATCGCGGTGGTGACGACGAGGGCGCAAAGCGTGCGGGCGAGCGGCATGACGGCCTTTCGAAGGCTCAGGGGCGGTGGCGATGGACGCCGTCGGCGAGGACGCAGAGGAGCTCGAACATCAGGTTGGCGCCGACCCATGCGGTGTTGCCGCTCGTGTCCCAGGGTGGGCTGACCTCGACGACATCGGCCCCCACGACCTCGAGGCCCGTGATCCGGCGGATCAGCCGCTGCGCCTGCTGCACCCACAAGCCCCCCACCTCCGGCGTGCCGGTGCCGGGGGCCTGGCTCGGGTCGATGGCGTCGATGTCGAAGCTCACATAGATCGGCTGCTTGCCGACGAGGCGTCGCGCCTCGTCCATGACGTCGTCGACGCCGCGGTCGAAGACCTCCTCGATGGAGATCATCCGCACGCCGTGCTCGCGGCCGAAGTCGACGTCGCTCATGTCGATCGAGGTGCCGCGCAGCCCGATCTGCACGATCCGCTCAGGCTCCAACAGGCCTTCCTCGATGGCGCGGCGAAAGGGCGTGCCGTGGCTGTCGTAGCCGCCGAAATAGGGCGGGTAGAGGTCGGAGTGGGCGTCGATGTGGATCATGCCGAGCGGGGCGTCGGCGGCGAGCGCGCGCAGGATCGGCCAGGAGATGAAGTGGTCGCCGCCGGCGGTGAGCGGCACCACGCCGGCGGCTGCGATCTCGCGATAGGAGGCGGTGATACGCTCGCGGGTGTCGTCCATGCTCACCGGATTGGCCAGGACGTCGCCGAGGTCGGCGCAGCGGGCGAGGTGAAAGGGTGCGATCCGCGTCGCCTGGTTCACCAGCCGGATCATCGTCGAGAGGTCGCGCAGCTGGCGCGGCCCGTGGCGCGCGCCGGGACGGTTCGACGTCGCGCTGTCGAAGGGGACGCCGACGAGGCCGATATCGACGTCGCTCAGCTCGTTTCGCTGCCGGTGGGGCAGCCGCATGAAGGTCGGTATGCCGGCGAAGCGCGGCATCACGTTGCCCGGCACCGGCAAAAAGCGCTCGTCCACCGCTTCCATCGCGATCTCCTCGACCATGCCGTCAGTGCCCCGCTTCGGCCGCGGCGGTCTGCGGCGGCGCGTCGGCGAACGCCCGTGCCAGCAGGACGACGCCGTCGAGACAGCCGATGCCGACGATGCCCAAAAGCCCGCCGACCAACAGGGCGAGGAACGCCCCGATCGTCGGCACGCCGATCAACGAGGCCTCGGCGGCGTGGGCCGCGGCTTCAGCCTCGCCGCCGTGACCACCATCGCCGAGCGTCACGCCGGCGTTGACTACGACGAAGGCCGGCATGATGACGAAGGCGACCCACGGGCTCAAGCCGTGCTCGAACGTCATCAGGGGGCTCTGCGCCCGGTCGGCCGGGTAGCCGGTGCGCTCGACCTCGAGGTCGAGCCCACCCGAGGACGGCGGACTCATCTCGGGCCGGTCCGCGTCGAGGTCGCGCGACCGCAGCCTGCCGCCGAGCGCGATCGCCAGCGCCATCAGGGCACCGGCGATGGTGGCGTGCACCCCGCTCTCCAGTATGAAGTACCAGTACGCCAGCCCGATCAGGAAGAAGACGCCGGCGCGGCCGTGGCCGAAGCGGCCGTAGAGTACGGCGAGCGCCCAAGCGCCCAGCGACAGCAGGGGCGCGGTGGCGTTCAGGCTGGCGGTGTAGAACAGTTCGATCACCATCACCGCGCCGAGGTCGTCGACCATGGCGAGCGTCAACAGGAAGACCTTGAGCCCCAGCGGCACACGGTCGCCCACGAGCGCGAGTACCGCGACGGCGGAGGCGATGTCGGTGGCCATGGGCACGCCCCAGCCCCGCAGTGTCGGCTCGCCGAAGCTGAGCGCGACGTAGATCAGAGCCGGCGCCACCAAGCCGCCCACGGCCTCGGCGACGGGCAACGCGGCACCGCGCAGGCCGGCGAGCTCGCCGGCGAGGAACTCGCGCTTGATCTCCAGCCCGACGACGAAAAAAAGATCGCCATGAGCGCGTCGTCGACGAAGCGGGCGAGGCTGAGCTCGAGGTGGAAAGCGCTCACCACCAACGCGGTGTGGAGGTTCTGCATCCCGAAATAGGCCTGGGCCCATGGCGAGTTGGCCCAGCCGAAGGCCAGCGCGGCGCCCGGGACCAGCACCAGCCCCGTCGCGCTCCGGCTGGACAGCAGACCACGAAGCGGCGCGTTTACGCGGTCGGTGACCATGACCCTCTCGGCGGGGCTGACGGGGGCCATGGCGGGTGTCGGTCCGGTGCTGCAGCTCGTCGCGGTTCTCTGGCGACCCGGCGCCGGCGGGGTAAAGGGACGGGCGGTGCGCGGCGAGTTCGGCGGCGGCCGCGGGGACGGGCGAGGGGTGGGCGCGGCGACGTCGCCGCAGGCCGGGAGCGGGACGATCGGTGACGGCGCTTGGGCCCATTCTAAGAAGCCGGCCAACTGCCCGGCGCGGCGGGGTTTTGCCCAGGCGCGGCTTGACTTCGCGCACCGCTGGGGCATATCTCGGTTAAAGCGAACCGCCACGGTCCTTATTGGAAACGTCTTGATCCGGCTTTCCCGCATCGCGGATTACGGCATCGTACTGATGACCGAACTGGCGCGTGGGCAGCGCTCGATGGCGACGCCCGAACTCGCCGAACGCACCCGGATCGCCCAGCCGATGGCGGGTAAAATCTTGAAGGCGCTCACGCGCGAGGGGCTGTTGGTGTCCCATCGCGGCGCCAAGGGCGGCTACCAGCTGGCGCGCCAGCCGTCGCTGGTCACCGTGGCGGAAATCATCGAGGCACTCGACGGGCCGATCGCGCTCACCGCCTGCATCGAAGCCGGCGCCGGCGAGTGCGGTATCGAGGAAATCTGTCCGGCCCGCTCGAACTGGCACCGCATCAACGCCGCAATGCGCGACGCGTTGGACGGTATCTCGCTCGATGAGATGACGCACGGCTGGCGACTGGGCCAGGGCGGCCTGCTTCTCGAACATTCGGCCCGCATCGCGGCGGCCGGATCCGAACTAGGGGACTGAGGATGGCGACTGCGCTCGAGACCGTTCAGGACTACACAGGTCACGAGTACAAGTATGGCTTCTATACTGATATCGAAGCCGATTATGCCCCGAAAGGCCTGAACGAAGATATCATTCGCTTCATAAGCGCCAAGAAGGACGAGCCCGAGTGGCTCACGGAGTGGCGATTGGAGGCCTACCGTCGCTTCATGGACATGGAGCAGCCGGACTGGCAGAAGCCAAATGTCGGTTGGATCGACCTGCAGAGCATCAGCTATTACGCGGCGCCGAAGCAGAGCGAAGCGCCGGAATCCTTAGAAGACATCGACCCGGAGATCCGTCGCACCTACGAGAAGCTTGGCATCCCGATCGAGGAGCAGAAGATGCTCTCGGGCGTCGCCGTCGACTACGTCTTCGACAGCGTGTCGGTGGCGACGACCTTCAAGGCGAAGCTGAAGGAGCTTGGCATCATCTTTTGTTCGATCTCGGAGGCGGTACATGATCACCCTGACCTGGTGCGCAAATATCTCGGGTCGGTGGTGCCTCAGGGCGATAACTATTTCGCGGCGCTGAACTCGGCGGTGTTCACGGACGGGAGCTTCGTGTATGTGCCCAAGGGGGTGCGTTGCCCGATGGAGCTGTCGACCTACTTCCGCATCAACGCGGCCGGGACGGGGCAGTTCGAACGAACGTTGATCATCGCGGACGAGGGTTCCTACGTCAGCTATCTCGAGGGGTGCACCGCACCGCAGCGCGACGAGCACCAGCTCCACGCCGCGGTGGTCGAACTGATCGCGCTCGACGACGCCGAGATCAAGTATTCGACCGTGCAGAACTGGTATCCCGGCGGCCATGATGGTCAGGGTGGTGTCTACAACTTTGTCACGAAGCGTGGCCTCTGCCGCGGCAAGCGTTCGAAGGTCAGCTGGACACAGGTGGAGACCGGGTCGGCCATCACCTGGAAGTACCCGAGCTGCGTGCTCCAGGGCGACGACAGTATGGGTGAGTTCTACTCGGTTGCGGTGACCAATCACGCCCAGCAGGCCGACACCGGCACCAAGATGATCCACATCGGGAAGAACACCCGTTCGCGGATCGTTTCCAAGGGCATTTCGGCCGGCCATGCCGATCAAACCTATCGCGGGTTGGTACGGGTGCTGAAGGGGGCGGAGAACGCCCGCAATCACACCCAGTGCGACTCGATGCTGATCGGGGATCGATGCGGGGCGCACACCGTGCCTTACATCGAGGCGAAGAATCCGACCGCGAAGGTGGAGCACGAGGCGACGACTTCGAAGATCTCCGACGATCAGCTGTTCTACTGCCGTGCCCGCGGCATCTCGGAGGAGGACGCGGTGGCGTTGGTGGTCAACGGCTTCGCGCGCGAGGTCATGGACGAGCTGCCGATGGAGTTCGCGGTCGAGGCCAAGAAGCTGCTGGCGATTTCGCTCGAGGGCAGCGTCGGCTGACGCCGCGTCGCGAGCGTTCGTCACGACCACAGCGGCCGGCCCGAACGGGCCGGCCGGCATCCATCAGGAAACGCTGATGCTGAAGATCGACAACCTGCACGCCCGCATCGAGGGCGTCGCCGACGGTGAGATCCTCAAGGGCTTGAACCTCGAGGTCAAACCGGGCGAGACCCACGCGATCATGGGCCCGAACGGGTCGGGAAAGTCGACGCTGGCCTACATCCTCTCGGGCCGCGACGGTTACGAGGTGACCGAAGGCAGCGTTACCTTCGAGGGTGAGGACGTCCTCGAGATGGCGCCGGAGGAACGTGCCGCCGCCGGCCTGTTCTTGGCGTTTCAATACCCGATCGAGATCCCCGGCGTCGCCAACATGTACTTCCTGCGGACGGCGCTGAACGCGGTGCTCAGGGCACGGGGTGAGCCGGAGATCGACGCCGCGGGCTTCATGCGCCGGTTGCGCGAGCAGGCCGAGATCGTCGGCGTTCGCTCGGATCTCTTGAAGCGCGACGTCAACGCCGGCTTCTCGGGCGGCGAGAAGAAGCGCAACGAGATCCTGCAGATGGCGGTATTGCAGCCCAAGCTGGCGGTGCTCGACGAGACCGATTCGGGGCTCGACATCGACGCGCTCCGGACCGTCGCCGACGGCGTCAACCGGTTGCGCAGCCCCGAGCGCGGGACCGTGGTCATCACCCACTACCAGCGCCTGTTGGATTACATCGTGCCGGATCACGTCCACGTCCTGGTCGGCGGCAGGATCGTGCGCTCGGGCGGCAAGACCCTGGCGCAGGAGCTCGAGGCCAAGGGCTACGGCGAACTCATGGCCGAGCTCGGCATTTCGGTGCCGGCGAACGCCCTCGAAGCGACGGCGTGAGGTGAGCCGATGCCCGTACGTCGTATCGAACCCGCCGCGGACTACGGCCGTCTGTTCGACGAGGTGAAGGGTCACCTCGCGGGCGACACCAAGCAACGCGAGCAGAGCTTCGCGCGTTTTCGTGAGCTCGGCTTTCCCAATCAGCGTGCCGAAGCCTGGAAGTACACCAGCCTCAAGTCCCTCGCCGAGACGGCGCCCACGGCGCCGGCGCCGGTCGCGGTCACGCTCGCCGACCTCGAACCCTACCTCTTGACCGGCGACGTCAAGCGGCTGGTGTTCGTCAACGGTTTTCTGGCGCCCGAACTCTCGCAGATCGAGGGTCTGCCGACGGGGCTGAGCGTGGCGACCTTCGACGACCGCGTCACCCACGAAGGCGCGCTTTTGGCCGACGGCGACGTCGAACGCTCGCTCACCGCGCTCAACGCGGCGATGGCACACGGCGGCGCGGTGGTCGAGGTCGCCGACGGTAGCGACGTCACACCGACGCTGCAGCTCCTCTTCGTGCAGGCCGGCGAGACCGGCGGCATGGCCAGTCCGCGCAACGTCGTGCGCGTCGGCGCCGGCGCCAAGCTGACGATGGCGGAGACCTGGGTCGCCCTCGGCGTCACCGGGGTGACCAACGTCGTCAACAGCTTCGAGGTGGCCGAAGCGGGCGAGCTCACCGTCGACAAGCTGCAATTCGGCCGCGGCCGCGCCACACTCATCGGGCGCACCTCGATGCGCGTCGCGCAAGAGGGTCGCCTCGCCCAGACGACCGTCACCGCCGGCGGTGGGCTGGTGCGCAACGAGACCTTCGCCCGGCTCGAGGGCCCCAAGGCCGACCTCGACCTCAACGGCGCCTACATGCCGGTGAAGGGCGAGCACGTCGACACCTCGATCCGCATCGAGCACCGCGCCCCGGACTGCCCCAGCAACCAGTTCTACAAGGGCATCCTGGCGCCGGGCGGCCACGGCGTCTTCGCCGGCAAGATCTTTGTCGACCGGGTGGCCCAGCGTACCAATGCCTATCAGCAGAACGACAACCTCATGTTGTCGCGCGACGCCGAGATCGATACCAAGCCCGAGCTTGAGATCTACGCCGACGACGTGAAGTGCTCGCACGGGGCGACCGTCGGCGAGCTCGACGATGTCGGTCTGTTCTATCTACGCTCGCGCGGTATCGACAAGGAGACCGCGCAGGCGATCCTCACCTTCGCCTTCGCGGGCGAGGTCATCGAACGGCTCGCCCACGAGGACTCGCGGCATCAGGCCCGTCGCGCGCTACTGACCCGGCTCGCCGGCGGCGAGAAACTTGCGGAGCTCGTCTGAGATCATGGCCGATCACATCACGCCGAAGCTCGACGTCGCGCGGGTGCGGGACGACTTCCCGATCCTCGCGAGCGAGATGAACGGCCGCCCGCTGGTCTATCTCGACAGCGCGGCGAGCACGCAGAAACCGGCGTGCGTGATCGACGAGCTCGCCCGCTTCCTGGGCGAGGACTACGCCAACATCCACCGCGGCGTGTACGATCTGTCGATGCGGGCATCGGAGGCGCACGATGGCGCGCGCAGGACCGTCCAGCGCTTCTTGAACGCGCCCGAGGCGCGAGAGGTGATCTTCACCCGCAACGGCACCGAGGGCATCAACCTCGTCGCGCAGTCCTACGTTCGACCGCGCGTGAAGCCGGGCGCGAAAGTCGTGGTCTCGCGCATGGAGCACCACGCCAACATCGTGCCCTGGCAGATGCTGCGCGAGGCGATGGGGCTGACGCTCGACGTCGTCGAGCTCACGCCCGAGGGCGAGCTCCGGCTCGACGAGCTCGAGGCCAAGATCGACGACGATACCGTCTTGGTCTCGCTGCCGTGGGTCTCCAACGTCCTGGGCACGGTGAACCCGGTCCATCGGATCGTGGAGATGGCGCACGCCAAGGGTGTGCCGGTGCTGCTCGACGCCTGTCAGGCGATCCAGCACCTGCCCGTCGACGTTCAGGACGTCGGCTGCGATTTCCTCGCCTTCTCCGGTCACAAAGTCTACGGGCCGTCGGGCATCGGTGTGCTGTGGGGGCGGGCCGAGCATCTGGAGGCGATGCCGCCCTATCAGGGCGGCGGCGAAATGATCGCGTCCGTGTCCTTCGAGCGGACCACCTTCGCCGACCTGCCGTTCAAGTTCGAGGCCGGGACCCCCGCGATCGAGGCGGCGCCGGCGCTGGCCCGAGCGCTGGACTACGTCGCCGCGCTCGGCCTCGACGCCATCAAGGCGCACGAGGACACGGTGTTGGCCTATGGCACCCGTGCGTTGAAACAGATCAAGGGGTTGCATCTCCTGGGCGAACCGGCGCACAAATCGAGCGTGTTGTCGTTCGTCATGGAGTGCGCGCACCCTCACGACATCGGCACGCTGGTCGACCTCGACGGCGTGGCGATCCGCACCGGTCACCATTGCGCGCAGCCTCTGATCGAAAAGCTCGGCCAGCCGGCGGCGGCGCGGGCGTCGATCGGGGTCTACAACACGACCGACGACATCGACGCGCTGGTCGCCAGCCTGCAGCGCGTCGTCGACAAGCTGGGCTAGGGAGTACGACGCCATGGATGACGGCCAGCACCCGCGCGAGGAGGCCGTGCACAGCGCCCAGGCCTTCCTCGACACCCCGCCCGAACACGAGGGTGAGCTCTCGCCCGAACGGCGCGCCCACGTCGACGCGCTCGGCGAGAACGTGATCGCGGCACTCAAGACTTGCTACGATCCGGAAATTCCGGTGGACATCTACGAGCTCGGCCTGATCTACAAGATCGATATCGACGACGACGACCGGGTGTTCGTCGACATGACGCTGACCTCGCCGATGTGCCCGGTCGCGGAGACGCTGCCGCCGCACGTCGAGATGGTCGTGTCCGCGGTCGAGGGCGTCGACGGCTGTACCGTCGCGGTGGTCTGGGATCCGCCGTGGAACCCGTCGATGATGAGCGAGGAAGCCCAGCTCGAGCTCGGCATGATCTACTGACGGTTCGTGCTTAAGCTCCCGTCCCTGCTGCTCGCGGCGCTCGCCGTCGCGGTGACGGCGGTCCCCGCCGCCGCCGTCCGCGCGCCGGTCAGCGACGCCGCCCGCGCCAACGCGGTGCCACCGCCGGCACCGGTGCCACCCGTGCCGGCCGCGGCTCGACCACCCGCCCCGGCGGACGACGCCCGGCCGGGACCTTCCGCCGCGCCTGCCGACGCCGCTCCCGCGGACGCCGCTCCTGCGGAAGACACCGTCTCCGAGTCCACCGACCCACCGCCGCAGGCGCCGGCGACGTCTCGACCGCGAGTTCGGCCTCCTCCTCGACATGGCGCGGCAGATAGATCGAGAAGGTCGAACCGCGCCCGACTTCGCTTTGCGCGAAGATGAAGCCGCCGGTCTGCTTGACGATGCCGTAGACCGTCGACAAGCCGAGCCCGGTGCCCTCGCCGGTGCGCTTGGTGGTGTAGAACGGCTCGAAG
>CAZCVH010000048.1:7318-11827 GCA_964502115.1 uncultured Geminicoccaceae bacterium | reverse complement strand
CATACGAGATCGTTTCACGTGACTGGAGTTCAGACGTGTGCTCTTCCGATCGGTCTCGGCCAGGCGCGGCACGAGATGGAGGACGGCGGGGGCCCCGGTCACGCCGGTGCCTCGGCGCCGGCCGGGGCGCGGTTCGACCTCTGCGGGCGGCTCTCCATCGGCTCGATCACGTCGTCGCGGTGCGCGCGCCACGCCCGCCGCCGCGCGGCGGCGCCGACGCCTCGCCCAGACCTACACCAGCCGCGACGGCGAGGCGATCACTCGTGGACGGCGGACGCCAGCAGCTCGCCGTAGACCGCGAGCGTGGCGGCGGTCATCCTCTCGAGGTCGTAGCGCTCGGCGACGAACCGCCGCGCGCGCGCCGCGAAGCCCGCATCCGCCCCGGCCGCGACGGCGAGCGCGCGCGCGAGCGCCTGCGCGAAGGCGGCGGTGTCGCCGGGCTCGACGCTCCAGCCGGTCGACCCTTCGAGCAGGGTCTCGGGCAGGCCGCCGACGCGGTGGACCACCACCGGCCGCGCCATCGCCTGCGCCTCGATCGACACCCGCCCGAAGGCCTCCATGCGCGACGGACAGGCGACGACGTCGGCGGCGGCGTAGGCCGCGGCCATGTCGTCGACGGGCCCGACCAGGTGGAGGCGATCGGCGCGCCCGAGCGCGGCGGCGCGGGCGCGGACCTCGCCGACGTAAGGGTCGTCGGGCGCGAACGGGCCCACCGCCACGACGTGGAGATCGACGCGGTCCATCGCGGCCACGGCGTCGAGCAGGACGAGATGGCCCTTGAGGCGGGTGAGCCGGCCGACGAGGAGGACGACGGCCGCGTCGACCGGCACCCCCCAGCTCCGGCGCCGTTCGGCCGCGGTCTCGCCAGCCGTCGCCGCGGGCGCGAAGGCGGCGAGATCGACGCCGCGATGGACCAGGCGCAGCCGGTCGTCGCCGACGCCGTAGGCGCCGCGGACGTGGCGGGCGACGTGCTCGGAGACCGCGATCACCCGCGCCCCCGCCGCCATGACGGCGTTGTAGCGGCGTTTGACGGGGTTGGCGGCACCGCCGTAGACGCCGTGGAAGGTGGTCACGAACGGGCGTTGCCGCGCCGCGGCGGCCCAGCGCGCGCTCCAGGCCGGCGCCCGCGACCGGGCGTGGACCAGATCGACCCCTTCGCCGGCGATCAGCCGGGCCAGCCGGCGGGCGTTGCGGGCGATCGCCAGCGGGTTCTTGGTGGCCAGCGCGAGCGGCACGAAACGCCCGCCGGCGGCCTCGAGCGCCGCCACCAGGCGTCCCGGCTCGGCGGCGACGAGCGGGCGCCAGCCGGCATCGGCGAGGGCGCGGGCGATCTCGACCGTGCCGCGCTCGACCCCGCCGGTGTCGAGCCGCGGCAACACCTGCAGCACGGTCGGCGGCGATGTCGCGGGGGTCGGTCGCGGTCCGGGGGTGGGGTTGCGTTCCACGGCGGATCGCCTAGCACGACCGGCACGCCACGCAGAAGCAGGTTCCGCCGCCGATGACCGACCCCTCCGCCCCGGCCGCCGCGGCCTTCGTCGAGGTCGACGGCCGGCGCATCGCGCACGTCACCCACCCCGGCGCCGCCCCCCACCTCGTCTTCCTGCCGGGCTTTCGCTCGGACATGGAAGGCTCCAAGGCGCTCGCGGTCGAGGCCCACGCCCGCGCGCGCGGGCTCGGCGTCACCCGCCTGGACTACTCGGGGCACGGCCGCTCCTCGGGGCGGTTCGAGGACGGCACCATCGGCGCCTGGGTCGACGACGCCGTCGCCGTCCTCGACCGGGCGACGGCCGGGCCCGTCCTCCTGGTCGGCTCGTCGATGGGCGGCTGGATCATGCTGCTGGTCGCCCGCGCCCGGCCCGAGCGCGTCGCCGGCTGCGTCGGGATCGCCGCCGCGCCCGACTTCACCGAGGATCTGATCTGGGGGCGGGCGACGCCCGAGCAGCGCGCCGAGTTGATCGACCGCGGCGTCCATTACGAGCCGAGCGACTACGACGACGAGCCGACCCCGATCACCCTGCGGCTGGTCGAGGAGGGCCGCGCCCACCTCGTCCTGCGCGACCCGCTGGCGCTCGGCTGTCCCTTCCACCTGCTGCACGGCCAGCGCGACGCCGACGTGCCGTGGCGGACCGCGTTGACGCTGGCGGCGCACGTCGCCAGCGAGGACGTCACCGTCGAGCTGATCAAGGACGGCGAGCACCGCCTGGCGCGCGCGCGCGACATCGCCCGCCTGCTGGCCGCGGTCGACCGCGTCGCCGCCGGAGTTCGGCCGTGAGCTGGCGCACCGTCGACGCGCAGGCGGCCGCGCGGCATCCGCGCTACGGCGTCGGCGGCTGGCTCTACCTCTTCTTCGGGCTGGTGGTCTTCGCCGTCGTCGCCGACGCGGTGGAATGGATGCAGCACGGCGAGGGCTCGGACCGGCCGCGCTGGCTGATCGGCCTCGATCTGGTGGTCTATCTCGCCGTCCTCGTCGCCGGTTTCACCAAATGGCGCTGGTTCCCCGAGCTCGCCATCGCCGGCATCTGGCTCACCGGCGGGCTCGGCCAGCTCTTCACCGAGCACGCCCGGCTGGGGACCGAGGAGAACGCGGCGATGGATCCGCGCCAGGTCGGCCTCATCGCCTTCGTCGCCTTCTCGCTGATCTTGAGCTGGGCGCTGTGGGTCTCCGAGCGGGTCAACGTCACCTACCGGCACCGCGTGCGGGTGCGCGACGGCTGAGCGCGCGCAAGGCCGCCTTGCGCGGGGCGACGGTTTGAAGCAGCCTGTCGCATACCCATTTTCCGCGAGTTCGGAAAAGCGGGGGTTCAAGCCATGGCCAGCGCCGACAGCGTCGGACCAGCTCACCTTCTCACCCGCCGCCGCGTCGTCCATGCGACCTGGGCGACGGCCGCCGTCGCCGCCGTCGCGCCGCTGGCGGTGACCGTCGGCCTGCTCGACGTCGTCGGCGTGCTGTTCGTGCTCGCCGGGCTGTTCCGCATGGCCTACGCCCTCGGGCACGAGCGCGGCCCCTCGCGGCTCGCCGGGCTCACCGCGGTGGTGCTCGGCGTGACGCTGATCGTGGTGAGCGGCATCGGCATCTGGTCGCTGCCGGTGCTGTTCGCGATCTATCTGGGCGTCGAGACCGCGCTGCGGCTGGTGCAGGCGGTGCGGCGCGACAACGTCCGGCTCTATTCGGCCGGCGTGCTCGCCGGGCTGATCGCGCTCGGCATCTGGCAGGACGTCTTCTGCGGCGGCTTCGGGTTGTTCGGCCCGCTCGTCGGCGTCGATCTCGCCGCCGTCGCCTGGGCCTTCGCCGAGCCGCCGAAGCGCGGCTGAGCGCTCACGCCGCGGCGACCCGCTGGTCGATGCGGCCGAAGGGCGAACGCCCCGCCGCGTCGACGAACTCGATCTCGACCCGGTCGCCGGGCTCCAGAAAACGGGTCGCGGCGGGGCCGCCGGCGGCCGTTTCGGCGGCGCGCTTGCGCTCGAGCGAGGCGAAGCCGACCGCGGGATCGCCGTTTTCGACGACCCCACCGCCGATGATCGAGCCCGCCGCCAACGGCCGGGTCTTGGCGGCGTAGGTCACCAGCTCGGCGTAGTCGAAGCGCATGTCGCGGCCCGGGTCGGGCGCACCGATCTCGATGCCGTTGACGCGGCTCACCAGCCGGCCGTGGACCTTGCCGTCGCGCCAGGCGGCGCCGAGCTGCGCGGGGGTGACCGCGAGCGGCGACAAGGCCGAGCGCGGCTTGGAGAGCACGAAGCCGAAGCCGCGCGAGAGCTCGCCCACCATGACGTTCCTGAGCGACAGGTCGTTCAACAGCACGACCAGGCGAATGTGCGCGAGGGCGTCGTCACGGTCGACGCCCTGCGGCACATCGTCGACGATCACCGCGATCTCGCTCTCCAGATCCCAGCCCCAGCCGACGTCGCCGATCTCGATCGCGGCCGCCGGCGCGATGAACGCGTCCGACACACCTTGATACATCAACGGCGCCTCGTGGAAGCCGGCGGGCAGCTCCGAGCCGCGCACGATCCGCACCAGCCGCTCGTGGGTGAGATAGGCGCTGCCGTCGAGGAACTGATAGCAGCGCGGCAGCGGCGCCAGCACCTTGGTGATGTCGAAGTCCTGGGCCTCCTGCGCTTGGCCGGCCTCGAGCTGCTCGGCCAGCCGCTCGAGGACGGGAGCGGCGCGCTCCCAGCGCTCCAGCGCCTGCTGCAGGGTGTCGGCCACCGCCGGCGCCGGGGTGCAGCGCAAGAGGTCCTCGGAGACGACGACGAGCCGGCCGTCGCGACCGCGACCCGGCAGCGAGGCGAGCTTCATGGCGGCGGACCTCCCCGACCTGCGAGACCCGCGAGTGTGCCCCCACCCGCCGCCCGGTCAAGGGCGGCGGGTAGCAACCGAGGAGGCGCCGCCCGGTCAAGGGCGGCGGGTGGCAACCGAGGAGGCGCCGCCCGGTCGAGGGCGGCGCGCACCGGACCCGGCGGCCCGGTTCAAAGGCGGCCGAGGCGCAGGAAGAAGGTCTCGCCGGAGGA
>CAZCVH010000048.1:0-7218 GCA_964502115.1 uncultured Geminicoccaceae bacterium | reverse complement strand
CCGGCGGCCCGGTTCAAAGGCGGCCGAGGCGCAGGAAGAAGGTCTCGCCGGAGGAGTCGTCGACGCCGTCGTTGTCGGTGACGGCGAAGGCGTCGCCGCGGACGTCGACGGCGAAGCCCTCGACCTTGTCGGGGATGAAGCCCTCGAAGGCCGCCAGCTCGGGGATGAAGTCGAGGACCTCGGCCTTGGTCACCACCGGCAGCTCGCCGCCGAGCGGCGCCGGCTCCAGCTCCGGCGCGGGCACGGCGTAGAGCTTCTTGACCTGGGCGGCGCCGCCGATCTGGTTGTCGCGCTCGACGACGTAGATCCTGTCGCCGACCGCGGTGATCTCCGAGAGCCCGATCCAGCCCTGCTCGACCTCGTCCAAGGCATAGCGCACCGCGCCCCACTCGCCGGTGGCGGGGGTGTAGGCGACGAGCTTGACGTGTCCCTCGGGATCGTCCTGCCACTCGCGCTGGACCGCCATCCAGAGCGTCAGGTTCTCGCCCGCGCCCACGGCGGTGATCCCCTCGAAGCCGTAGCGGATGGCCTGCGCCTCCAGCTCGTCGGGGATGCGCACCTCCTCGACGACCGCGCCCGTGGCGTCGACGTGCAGGATGGCGTGCGGCCGGTCGGCGTCGGCGCGCCCCTCGCTGGCGAGCCAGAAGCTGCCGTCGGCCATCGCGACGACGCCCTCGAGATCGAGATAGGGCACGGCCTCGCCGTCGCGGCTGACCGTGACCGCCGCGGTGATCAGCGCCGGCTCGACCGCGGTCTCGATGGTGAGGATCTGCGGATCGGCGCCGTAGAAGCTGTCGGTGACGGCGTAGAGCTTGCCCGGTGCGACCGCATCGGCGGCGAGCCCGGAGAGCGCGCCCCAGCCGAGCGGGCGACCCTGGGCGTCGGTCGTGGACATGATCGTCGGGTAGCGCGCCGGCGCCTCCTGCCGCTCGAAGATCATGACGTGGGCGCGCGGGCCGCCGTCGGCGCCGAGGTCGTCCTCGTTGGCGACGGCGAGGAGGTCGCGCTCGGGGATCGCGACCGCCGACTCGGGCCCGATGCCCGACGGCAGCAGCTGCACGAGTTCGGGCACGCCGCCGGTGTCGCGGTAGACGCCGATGACCGAGCCGCGCTCGGACATGACGAAGATGTGGGTCTCACCGTCGAAGGTCGCGACCTCCATGCCCTCGGGCTCGACGCCCTTGTTGCCGCTGCGCTCCTCCGGATAGTGCCCGATGCGCGCGAGCATGTATTCGAAGGAGAGCCCGCTGTCGTAGAGCACCTCGCCCTCGGCACTCATGACGGTGAAGCCGCGGCTGCCGCCCCGGTAGTCGCCCTCGTTGGCCATCACGAAGCGCTCGTCGTCGAGCCACTTGGCGGCGTCGGGCTCGCGCGGCACGTCGTCGAGCGTGCCCTCGAAGCGGATGGCGCCCTCCTCCTCGGTGTCGACGTCGGCGAGGTCGACCGTGCCGGCGGAGAAATGCGCGGCGACCTCGCCGCTGGCGCCGTCGACGATGACGACGTGGTTGTTCTCCTGCAGGGTCACCAGCACGTCGCCGGCGGCGTTGATGTCGACGAACTCGGGCTCGGGGTCGCTCGGCGCCACCTCGGCGAGGCCGGTGAGGTCGACCATCCGCAGCGTGGCGCAGTCGGGCGCGCCGGTGTTCGTGAGCTCGACCAGCGCGAGCGCGCCCGGCGGCAGCTGCGGCATCTCGCCGTCGTTCAGCTCCTCGTCGCGCTCGTTCTCGATCGCGACCGCCGCGAAGGCGCCGTCCGGCGCCACCGCGATGCTGTCGGGCTGGCCGCCCAGATCGCAACTCGCCACCACGGCACCGGAATCCAGCGCCACGGCGGCGAGCCGGCCCGAGGGCTCGGTGAAGCTCGCGGAGCTGTTGACGCCGACGAGCGCGAGCCCGCCCACGACCGCGACCGAGGTCGGCTCGCCGTCGAGCCCGACCGTGCCGGCGGGCCGGGGGTCGGCCGGATCGCTGATGTCGACCATGCCGATGGCGCCCGAGGGGCTGTCGGAGTAGACCAGCATCCGGCCGTCGGGCGTCGCGGCGATGATCTCCGCCGAGGTCTCGGTGAGCGGGTCGGTGTCGTCCGGCAGGTTGTCGGCGACCGGCCAGGACGCGATCCGGTTGAACCGGGTCTCCTGGCCGAGGGCGCCGCCGGCGGCGGATGCCAAAAGTGCTGCGGCCAGCGCACCGGTGGTGGCAGAGCGACGCATGCATGTTCTCCCGCGATCGTTGGCTGGTGGCGCTTTGGCCGATGACCGTGACGTTTTGATGACAGCCACGTCGCCACGACCGCCCTCCAGCGCACGGGTTCGACCCAGCATGATCGCGAACGACGATTTCGAGCCGCTCGCCACCGTTCGCCTCGCCTTCACCGACGAGGCCGCCTTCGCCCACGTCACCGACCCCGTCCACGAGGACCTCGCCGCCGCGGCGCGGGTCGCCGACAGCCTGTTTCTCTCCTGCGACGAGACCGCCGGCGTCGACCGGCCGACGCCCGTGGGCGCCGGTCACCGGGGCCACCACACCCACTTCAATAACGGGCAGATGTTCGACCTGCCGGACGGCCCCGCCGACACCCGTGTCGACCACCACGCCTGCACCGTCGACACCGACGTCGTCGACCTGCCGCGGCGCTGACGCCGTCGCCGCGGATGGCGGCGGCGCAGGCGTCGATCTATCTCGAACGCGGCAAGGCGCATCGCCGCCCTTTCTACCCCCGTCGTCACGGAGCCGTGCCCTCATGGATTGGAGCGAACGCCTCTTCGACCCGGACCGGCCGGGTGACGGCCCGCCGCCGCGTGAGTTCGCCGCCTTCGCCCGCTGGCTCGTCGCCGGGGCGTGGCCGACGGTGGGTCTGTTGGCGGTCGTGTCGCTGGCGATCGGGATCACCGAGGCGATCGCGGCTTGGCTCATCGGCTGGGTCGTCGACGAGGCCGCCGCCGGCGCCGCCACCTTCTTTTCGGCCCACGGCCCGGCGCTGATCGCGATCGCGATCTTCTTCACGGTGGTGAAACCGGGCTTGATGATCGTGTCGAGCGCGCTCAGCAGCCGGGCGCTGGGCCCCGGGCTGTTCCACATGATCGTCGGCCGGCTGCACCACCACACCCTCGGCCAGAGCGTCGGCTTCTTCGAGGAGGATTTCACCGGCCGGTTGGCGCAAAAGCAGCTGCAGACGGCGCAGGCGCTCACCGACAGCGTGCTGGAGGGCATGAACGCGGTGGGCTTCGCCGCCGCCGCGGCGCTCGGCGCCATCGTCGCGCTCGGGGTGATCGATTGGCGCCTCGGGCTGGTGCTCGCCGGCTGGGTCGCGCTCTACGCGGCGTTCGTGGGCTATTTCCTGCCGCGCATCCGCTGGCACTCCGAGCGCCGCGCCGCGGCCCGCGCCGGGCTCTCCGGCCAGCTCGTCGACAGCCTCTCGCACATGGCCACGGTCAAGCTGTTCGCCCACGCCGGCCGCGAGGAGGCGGCGGCGACGTCGGCGCTCGGGCGGTTCCGCGAGGCCGCCCTCGCCTTCGGCCGGTTGGTCCAGTCCTTCCGCACCGGGCTCGCGATCCTGGGCGGCGTGCTGCCGGTGCTCCTGATCGGCACCGCGCTCGCGCTCTGGTCCGCGGACGCCGCCAGCGTCGGCGCCATCGCCACCGCCGGCTTCCTCGCCCTGCGGCTGGGGCAGATGAGCGGCTGGGTGTCGTTCACCGCGATGGGCATCTTTTCGAACGTCGGCGTCATCGAGGACGGCATGCGCACGCTCGCCAAGCCCCACGGCGTCGTCGACCCGCCGGCGCCGCGGCGGTTTCCACGCGCCCGCGGCGCGGTCGCCTTCGAGGACGTCGTCTTTCGCTACGGCAACGAGCGCGGCGGCGGCCTCGAGGGCTTCTCGCTCACGATCGCACCGGGGGAGAAGGTGGCGCTGGTCGGCCGCTCCGGTGCCGGCAAGTCGACCGCCCTCAAGCTCCTGCCGCGCCTGCACGACGTCGAGGGCGGGCGGATCACCCTCGACGGCGTCGACGTCCGCGAGGTCGCCCAGGACGAGTTGCGCCGCCGCATCGCGATGGTCACCCAGGAGACCGCGATGTTCAATCGCTCGGCGCTCGACAACATCCGCTACGGCAAGCCGGAGGCCGGCTTCGAGGACGCGGTGGCGGCGGCCGAGCAGGCGGCGGCCCACGACTTCATCCTCGGCCTGCGCGACCATCAGGGCCGCGCGGGCTACGCCGCCCATCTGGGCGAAGACGGCGTCAAGCTCTCCGGCGGTCAGCGCCAGCGCGTCGCGCTCGCCCGCGCCATCTTGAAGGACGCCCCCGTCCTCGCCCTCGACGAGGCCACCGCCGCGCTCGACAGCGAGACCGAGGCGGCGGTGCAGCGCGCGCTCGAGGAGCTGATGGCCGGGCGCACCGTGCTCGCCATCGCCCACCGGCTGTCGACGATCGCGCGCATGGACCGCATCGTGGTGATGGACCACGGCCGCATCGTCGAGGCGGGCACCCACGACGCGTTGCTCGCCCGCGGCGGGCTCTACGCCGAGCTCTGGGCGCACCAGTCCGGCGGCTTCATCGGGCTCGACGAGGCGGCGGAGTGACCGCCGCGGGACGCTTTCGACGCCACCACCGTCGGTGGTAGGACGACCGACGCCGGTGGCCGTGCCGCCGGCGCGCGTCGCGGCGGGGGCTCGCGCGAGGAGACGACACGATTCGACGACCTCTGGCCCGGCTGTTGCTGCCGGCGGTGTTGGCCGCCTGCCAGCCCGTCGGGCCCGCCCTCATCGAACGCGACCAGGTCAACTACACCGCCGCCATCCTGGAGGCCGAAAAGCAGCAGCTGCTGTTGAACATCGTGCGCCTGCGCTACGGCGACATCCCCGCTTTGGTGCGCATCGATCAGATCGTCGCCGGCTACGAGCGCCGCATCTCCGGCAGCATCGGCAGCTCGATCGAGCCCGACTTCAACTTCACCGACGATTTCGCCATCCGCGGCGAGGGTCAGATCTCCGATCGCCCGACCTACACCATCAAGCCGCTGCAGGGGGCCGACTACGCTCGCTTTTTGTTGCGTCCGATCCCGCCGCGCGAGCTCGTCGGCCTGTTGGCCGGCGGGGCGCACCTCTACACCGCCCTCGGCCTCGCGGTGGAGCGCATCAACGGCATCCCCAACGACGAGCTGCTGGCCGGGCCGGAGCCGCCGAGCGGCCGCTTCTGGCGCACGATCGCGCTGTTGCAGGAGCTCCGCAACGACGGCCTGGTGCAGATCGACTTCGTGCCCGACGGCGAGGGCGAGCGCGAGCGCGTCTACCTGTCCTTCGTCGGCGCCCAAAGCACGCCGCCCGATCAGCGCGCCGCCTCGCTGATCGAGCTGCTCGCGCTCGATCCCGGGGCCACCCGCTACGAGGTCGTCCTCGGGGTGGCGCCGCGCGAACCCGACGAGATCGCGATCTGGACGCGTTCGCTGATCGAGATCCTCTCCGACGTCGCCAACGGGATCGACCGCGACGCGGACGCCGCGCCGCGGCCGCGGCTGGTCGGCCAGCGTCGCGAGCCGCCGCGCCCGCCGCTGGAGATCAGCGTCGCCGGCGGCCCGCTGCCGCCGTCCGACACCTTCGTGCGGGTCGAGTACGGTGGCCGCTGGTACTGGATCGAGGAGGAGGCGCGCTGGACCAAGCGGGCGTTCTCGATGATCCTGCTGTTGACGACGATCCTCGAGCGCGACGACGTCGCCCCCGGCACGGTGCTGACCATCCCGGCCAATTGAGCCGGTGGCGGGCGCTCAGATCGCCGCCGACCCGGCCAGCGTCACGGCGTCGCCGACGCGGATGCGGACGCTCTCGTCGGCGGCGAGGCGGGCGACCGCGTTCTGGCCGAAGACCGGCTTCTTCAAGAGCGGATGGCGCCTGAGGCTGCGCAGCGCCGCCAGCGGCTGGTCGCCGTGGATCTCGCCGGTCTCCTGGTCGATCGTGGTGACGATGCAGCGGGTGCAGGACGAGACCAGCTGGAAGGTGACCCGGTCGGCGACGGTGAGCGTGGCGTGCTCGTCCTCGGCGTTGAAGGGCGCATCGGCGATGACGAGGTTCGGCCTGAAGCGGTCCATCGGCACCGGCTCGGCGCCGAGCTCGACCAGGCGCTCGTCGAGCCAGACCAGCGTCGCCTCGTTGGTGACCAACACCGGAAAGCCGTCGGCGAAGGCGGTGGCCGCATCCGGGGCGACGTCGGGATCGCAGGCGCGGACGACGTCGTCGGGGAAATGGACCAGCCGCACCGGTGCGCCGAGCTGGTGGCTCAAGGCGTCGTCGACCGCGCCGCCGTAGAGCTCGGCTTCGACCTCGTCGCTCCAGATCCGCACGGTCTCGCGCACGCCGCTGCCGGGCTCGGGCGCGTCGAAGCGCTCACCCTCGACGTTGAGCCCGAGCGTGCCGGCGCCGGTGATCCAGGCGTGGACGCGCGCGAGCTCGGGATGCTCGCGCTGGGTCAACACCCGCCCGGTCGCGCTCGCCACCGCCCAGCGGCGGTCGAAGCGCAAGCCCCGCGCGGTCACCTCGACCTCGGCGAGGGGCACCGCTGCGCCGCCCTTGAGCGGATAGACGTAGAGCCCGCCGACCGTGGCGGTGGCCGACATCGGCGCTCAGGCCGTGAGACGGCCGACGCGGGCGAGCGCCTTCGGCTCCGAAATGCCGAAATGCTCGAGCGCCGGGGCGATGATGCGCCGGACCTCGTCGGCGCCGAGCCGGTCCATCAGCGCGCAGGGCGGGTTCTTGAGCTTCAACGCCTCGCGCGCACCGAGGTCGATGACGTCGGGATCGGCGACGTTCTCGTCGAGCTCCTGCAGCGCCGGCAGGAACATGCCCCGCTTCAAGCGGTCGGCGATGGCGGTGAACCGGGCCTCCTCGATCTCGCCGGGCTCGCCGATCTCCCAGTCCCGGTCGGCCTCGCCCACCTGCTTCATCGATTCCGCCGGGGCGTAGAAAGCCCCGAGGGGGCCGAGGTTCTGGATGGCGTGGAGGTTCACCCGCGGCTTGATGAGGTTCATCACCAAGAACGGCCCGCCGGCGGCGCCCAGGGCCTCCTGCGCCACCTTGTCGATCTCCGCCGTCGTGCCGAGACCGTCGTCGAAGGCGCGCGCCGCCTCGTTGGTGTAGGGGCAGAAGAAACGGTTGATGGCGAAGCCGTACTGGTCGAGGCAGGGCAACGGCGTCTTGCCGGTGGCGCGGCAGAAGTCCATCGCCGCTTCGAAC
>CAZCVH010000047.1:0-11846 GCA_964502115.1 uncultured Geminicoccaceae bacterium | reverse complement strand
GGCGAGGGCGGTGACGCCGATGCAGGTCCGCGCCGGCAGGCGCTCGGGCGCGAAATAGCCGGCGTAGACCGCGTTCATCAAGGCGTAGTCGGCCTCGAAGTCGCTGAGATAGACCCGGCACTGGACGACGTCGGCGAAGCCGAGGCCGAGCTCGCCGAGGACGATGCCGAGATTGTCCATGACCCGGCGGGTCTGGGCCTCGATCCCCGCGGGAAGGGGCGCGTCGGGTGCGGCCGGATCGGTGGGCATCTGGCCGGTGAGCCACACCCAGCCGTCGCACTCGACGGCGTGGCTGAAGGGCGCGACCGGCCGCGGTGCGGCGGCGATGCGATGAAAGACGGGTGCCATGGCCACCTCTGCGCGCTGCGCCCGGGCCGGTCGACGTTCGGCCGGGCTGTGTGCCGGGCTCGGCCATGATGTGCTGGGGTGCGGGCGATGGCCAGCCGCGCCGGAGGAGGACGACATGGGCAAGAAGGCCGGTGGGCCGGTGCTCGAAGACCTGCCGTTGGACAAGTCGATCAAGCGTTCCGCCTACGACAAGAAGCTCAAGAAGCTGCAGCTCAAGCTCACCCAGATCCAGCAGGCCTACCTGTTCGGCGGGCAGTCCGCCGTGCTCGTCTTCGAGGGCTGGGACGCCGCCGGCAAGGGCGGCACGATCCGGCGGATCTCGGCGGCGCTGGATCCGCGCAGCTTCAAGGTGTGGCCGATCGGCGCGCCGCGGCCGTGGTATCTCGACCGCCACTGGCTGGTGCGTTTCTGGCCGATGCTGCCGCCCAAGGGCGCCATCTCGGTCTTCGACCGCTCGTGGTACGGCCGCGTGCTGGTCGAGCGCGTCGAGGAGCTGACGCCGCCCACGCGCTGGAAGCAGGCGTTTCAGGAGATCGACGACTTCGAGCGCATGCTCACCGACCACGGCACCCGGGTCGTCAAGATCTTCTTCCACATCAGCCCCGACGAGCAGCTCAAGCGGCTCGAGGAGCGCATCCACGACCCGATCAAGCGGTGGAAGCTGAGCTACGAGGACTTCCGCAACCGCAGCAAATGGGAGGCCTACGAGGACGCCATCAACGACATGTTGGCTCAAACCTCGAGCAAGCGGGCGCCGTGGCTGGCGATCCCGGCCAACGACAAGAAATACGCGCGGATTACGGCGATCGACGAAATCGTCAAGCGGCTGGCCAAGGGCGTCGACCTGTCGCCGCCATCGCTCGACGCGAGCGTCCTGCAGGCGGCGCAGGAGCACATCGATCTGCACCCGTCGTTGTTGGACAGTCTGAGCGGACGGACGGCTTGAGCCGCGCGCTCGGACCCGGCCGCCGGCGACGGGCGGCACCGCGCCGTTAAGGACGGGCGCTGCGGGCGGGCCGGCGAACCCGCCCGACCGTCGCGACGAGGATGGGCGCCCCGTCGAGGGCGAGCGGCTCCGCCGCCGCGACCGCTCAAAAGCGCATCGGCTGGACCTGGATGACCTGCGGGATCGCCTGGATGTTGCGGACGACCTCGGCCGGCACGTCCTGGTCGACCTCGAGCAGCGCGATCGCCTGGCCGCCGGCCTTCTCGCGGCCGAGGTGGAAGTTGGCGATGTTGAGCTGGGCGTCGCCGAGGATGGTGCCGAGCTTGCCGATCAGGCCGGGGGCGTCGTTGTTGCGCACGAACAGCATGCGCGGGCCGAGCTCGGCGTCCATGCGGATGCCGCGGATGCCGACGATGCGCGCGGCGCCGTCCTGGACCAGGGTGCCCGAGACGGTGCGCGTGCCGTTCTCGGTGTCGACGGCCAGCGTCACCAGCGTGGTGTAGCCGTCGACGCGGTCGCGCGTGGTGACCTGCACGTCGATGTCGCGCTCGCGCGCCACGATCGGCGCGTTCACCATGTTGACGCTGTCGGTCATCGGTCGCAGCAGCGCCTCGAGGATGCTCGCCACCAGCGGGCGGGTGTTGAGCTCGGCGGCGTCGCCGGCGAAGGTGATGTGGGCGCCGGTGAGGCCGGTGCGGGTGAGCTGGCCGGCGAAACTGCCGAGCTGGGTGCAGAGCTGCATGTAGGGCCGCAGCCTGGGCGCCTCCTCGGCCGAGACCGAGGCCATGTTGAGCGCGTTCACCACCGCGCCCGTGGTCAGGTAGTCGGCCATCTGCTCGGCCACCTGCAGCGCCACGTTCTCCTGCGCCTCGCCGGTCGAGGCCCCGACATGGGGGGTGACGACGACCTCCTCGAAGTCGAACAGCGGGTTTTCGCGCGCCGGTTCCTCGACGAAGACGTCGAGCGCGGCGCCCGCCACCTGGCCCGAGCGCAGGGCGTCGGCGAGCGCCGCCTCGTCGACGATGCCGCCGCGCGCGCAGTTGATGATGCGCAGGCCCGTCTTGGCGCCGGCGAGCGCCTTGGCGTCGATCAGGTTCTTGGTGTGGTCGTTCAAGGGCGTGTGGACGGTCACGAAGTCCGAGCGCGCCATCAGCTGGTCGAGGTCGACCTTCTCGACGCCGAGGTCCTCGGCGCGCTCGGGCGACAGGAACGGGTCGTAGGCCAGCACGCGCATGCGCAAGCCCAGCGCCCGGCTGGCGACGATCGAGCCGATATTGCCGGTGCCGACGATGCCGAGCACCTTGCCGGTGACCTCGACGCCCATGAAGCGCGACTTCTCCCACTTGCCGCTGCGGGTGGAGCGGTCGGCCGCCGGGATCTGGCGGGCGAGCGAGAGCATCATCGCGACGGCGTGCTCGGCGGTGGTCACCGAGTTGCCGAAGGGCGTGTTCATCACCACCACACCCTTCGCGGTGGCGGCGGGGACGTCGATGTTGTCGACGCCGATGCCGGCGCGGCCCACCACCTTGAGGCGCGGGGCGTGCTCGAGGATGTCGGGGGTGACCTTGGTGGCGGAGCGGACGGCGAGCCCGTCGAACTCGCCGATGATCTCCGCGAGCTGGGCGGGGGCGAGGCCGGTCTGCACGACCGCCTCGATCCCGCGCTCGGCGAAGATGTCGGCGGCGCGCGGGCTGAGCGTGTCGGCGATGAGGACGCGGGGTTGGGTCATCTCGGGTCTCCCGGCGGCGCGTGCGCCCGCTCGCGCCGACGCGGTGCCGGCGCGGCGACGGGGCGCGGCGCGCGTGAGAATGGGTTCAGGCCGCGAGCGGCCGCTTGGCTTCGGTGAAGGCCCAGTCGAGCCAGGGGAACAGCGCCTCGAGGTCGGCGGTCTCGACGGTCGCACCGCCCCACAGCCGCAGCCCCGGCGGGGCGTCGCGGTAGGCCGTGACGTCGTAGGCCACGCCCTCGTCGGCGAGCGTGGTCGTCAGCTGCTGGACGAAGGCCTGCTGGGCGTCGTGGTCGAGGCCGGCGACCTCGGGGTCGACGATCTTCAAGCAGATCGAGGTCGGCGAGCGGGTGGCCGCGTCGCGGGCGAGGAAGTCGATCCACGGCGTGCGTGCCACCCAAGCCTCGACCGCCGCGAGGTTGGCGTCGGTGCGGGCGATCAGCCCGGCGAGGCCGCCGGCGCCGTCGGCCCAGTCGAGGGCGTCGAGGGCGTCCTCGACCGCCAGCATCGACGGCGTGTTGATGGTCTCGCCCTTGAAGATGCCGTGGTTGAGCTTGCCACCCTTGGTGAGGCGGAAGAGCTTGGGCAGCGGCCAGGGCGGCGTCCAGCTCTCCAGCCGCGCGACGGCGCGGGGAGAGAGCGCCAGCATGCCGTGCTGGGCCTCGCCGCCGAGCGCCTTCTGCCAGGACCAGGTGACGACGTCGAGCTTGGCCCAGGGCAGGTCCATCGCGAACACCGCCGAGGTGGCGTCGCAGATGGTGAGCCCCTCACGATCGTGCGAGATCCACTCGCCGTCGGGCACGCGCACGCCGGAGGTCGTGCCGTTCCAGCAGAAGACGACGTCGTGCGCCGGATCGATCTGCGCGAGATCGGGCAACTCGCCGTAGTCGGCCTCGAAGCGCCGCATGTTCTCGAGCTTCAGCTGCTTGGCGGCGTCGGTCAGCCAGCCCGCGCCGAAGCTCTCGAACGAGACGACGTCGACCGGGCGGGCGCCCAGAAGCGACCACATGGCACATTCGTAGGCGCCGGTGTCGGAGGCCGGGACGATGCCGACCACCCAGTCGTCGGGCATGCCGAGCATCGCCTGCGAGCGATCGATCACCGACTTCAGCTTGGCTTTCGCCTCGCCGGCGCGGTGGGACCGGCCGAGGAGCGCGCCCGCGAGCACGGCGGGGGTCCAGCCGGGCCGTTTCGCGGTCGGTCCGCTGCCGAAGCGGGGGTTCCCCGGCTTGGCGGTGGGACGGTTCATGAACGAAACCTCTCACTGTCGCGCGGAACGCGGACGTTAACGGCGGGGCTGCTGCGGCGCAACCGGCAGCACCGGCAAGCTGACGCGGGGCTCACATGAGCCCGGCGACATCCAGCGCCGCCCCGCCGGCGGCGGCGGCGAGCACGGTCAGCCAGGCCGGCACCCGCCCGCTGGCCACCAGTACCAGCACCACCAGCGCGACCGCGGCGGTGCCGGGCGAGGTGATCGCCGCGGGGATCAAGACGACCACCAGCGCCGCCGCCAACAGCCCCGTGACCGCCGCGCCCATGCCCGAGAGCGCGGGGCGCACCGCCGGCCGGGCCTGGATCTGGCGCCAGACGGGAAGCACCGCGAACATCAACAGCGTCGACGGCAGAAAGATGGCGACCAGGCCCACCAGGCCCGCGACCGCGCCGCCGGCCGGCGCGGCGGCGCCCAAAAAGGCGGCGATGGTGAAGAGCGGTCCCGGCACCGCCTGGGCCAGACCGTAGCCGGCGAGGAAGAGCTCGGGGCCGACATGGCCCGGCTCGACCACCGCGGTCTCCAACAGCGGCAGGACGACGTGGCCGCCGCCGACGATGAAGGTGCCGGCGTAGACGATGCCGGCGACGAGGCCGGCGAGCCCGCCGGCGCCGGCGAGGAGCGCGGTCGCCATCGCCGCCATGACGACGACGAAGCCGATGCGGGCGCCCGTCGCGAACCACGGCGGCACCGGGGCCGCGGCGAGCTCACCGGGTGGCGGCAGGCGGTCGCGCAGGAGCACGGCCCCGGCGACGGCACCGAGCGCGAGGGTGAGGAACTGCCCCGGCCCACCGGCGACCAGCGCGGTCAGGGCGAAGCCGGCGAGCGCGATGCCGCGGCGATGCCAGTCCGGCAGGAGCCCCCGGGCCATGCCCCGGACGGCCCAGGCGACGACGCCGACCGCCGCCGCAGCGAGGCCCGCGAGCCAACCGGCGCGGCCCTCTTCCAGGCCGAGGCCGACGAGCCCGGCGACCGCCATGAAGAGCGCCGAGGGCAGGGTGAAGCCGAGCCACGCCGCCCCGGCGCCGAGCGGGCCGGCGCGGTGCAGACCGATCAGCATGCCGAGCTGCGACGAGGTGGGGCCGGGGAGCAGCGAGGCGAAGGCGAGGTACTGCGCGAAAACGTCTTCGCCGAGCCATTGCCGCCGCTGGACGAAGGCGCTGCGGAAATAGCCGATATGGGCGGTCGGCCCGCCGAACGAGGTGAGCCCCAGCCGAAGAAACGCCGCGAGCACGTCGCGGGCGCGTGGTGCGGGGTCGCGCTCGTCGATCGTCGCCTCGTCGCGGTGGAGGGCCATGGCCGCCTTGTGCTAGGTCGGCGATAGTGCGTTGTTGGCGCGACCGTGCAAGAGGACCGTGACGGAACGATGACGAAACCGCCGCTCTCCATCCTTCTCGCCGGGCCCCGAGGCTTTTGCGCCGGGGTCGACCGCGCCATCGAGATCGTCGAGAACGCGCTCGAGGCGCACGGGCCGCCGGTCTACGTCCGGCACGAGATCGTCCACAACAAGCACGTCGTGAACGCGCTCAAGGACAAGGGCGCGGTCTTCGTCGACGAGGTCGAGGAGGTCCCCGACGACGCGCTGGTCGTCTTCTCCGCCCACGGTGTGCCCAAGCGGGTGCCCGAGGAGGCCAGAGCGCGCAAGCTGCTCTACACCGACGCGACCTGCCCGCTGGTGAGCAAGGTCCACCGCGAGGTCGAGCGCCACCATGCCGCCGGCCGGCAGGTGGTCCTGGTGGGCCACGCCGGCCATCCCGAGGTCGAGGGCACGATGGGCCAGGTCGCCGACGGCGGCGTCGTGCTGGTCGAGACCGAGGCCGACGTCGACCGCATCGAGGTCGACGACCCCGACCGCCTCGCCTTCGCCACCCAGACGACGCTGTCGGTCGCCGACACCAAGGCCATCGTCGAGCGGCTGCAGGCACGCTTTCCCAACATCGAGGGGCCGCGGCGCGAGGACATCTGCTACGCCACCACCAACCGCCAGGCCGCGGTCGAGAAGGTCGCCGAGCGCGCCGACGCCGTGCTGGTCGTGGGCGCGCCCAACTCCTCGAACTCGATGCGCCTGGTCGAGGTCGTCCAGCGCGCCGGCTGCCCGCACGCCCGGCTGATCGAGACCGCCGATCAGATCGACTGGGACTGGCTCGACGGGGTGAGGACCCTCGGGCTGACCGCCGGCGCCTCGGCGCCCGAGATCCTCGTCCAGGGCGTCGTCGAGGCCTGCCGCGAGCGCTTCGAGGTCACCGCCGAGGAGGTGCAGGTCACCACCGAGGACGTCGTCTTTCGGGCACCGCCGGTGCCCACCCGCCGCGCGTCTTGAGGGCGCTTGGCGGTCTACACGCCGCTCGACGAGGCGACGATCCGCCGTCTGGTCGAGGACTACGGGCTCGGTGAGCTCGTCGGCTGGCACGGCATCCAGGCGGGTGTCGAGAACTCCAACTTCTTTATCGACACCACCGTTCGCCGGGTCATCCTCACCCTCTACGAGCGGCGCGTGGACCCGGCCGACCTGCCGTTCTTCGTCGGCGTGATGGAGCACCTCGCCGCCCGCGGCGTGCCGTGCCCGACCCCGCTCGCCGACCGCCGCGGCCGGGTGCTGCGCGAGGTCGCCGGCCGCCCCGCCGCCTGCGTCACCTTTCTCGACGGGCGCTCGGTCAGGCGCGCCACCGCCGCGCAGTGCCGCGCGCTCGGCGCCGCCCTCGCCGAGCTCCACCTCGCCGGCCGGGACTATCCGGGCGCGCGCCCCAACGACCTCGCGCTCGCCGGCTGGCGGCGGCTGTTCGACCGCATCGGCGAGCGGGCGGAGGAGGTGGCGCCGGGGCTGGCCGCGGAGCTGGCGGGCGAGCTCGAGAGCCTGGAGGCGATCTGGCCGGAGGCGCTGCCGCGCGGGGTGATCCACGCCGATTTGTTCCCGGACAACGTCTTCTTCGAGAACGACGGGGTCAGCGGGCTGATCGATTTCTACTTCGCCTGCACCGACGCGCTCGCCTACGACTTGGCGATCTGCCTCAATGCCTGGTGCTTCGAGCGCGACGGCGCCTTCAACACCACCCATGCGCGGGCGATGACCGCCGGTTACCGGCGGGTGCGGCCGCTCGCCGACGCCGAGGTCCAAGCGCTGCCGGTGCTCTGCCGCGGTGCCGCTTTCCGCTTTCTGCTCACCCGCCTGTTCGACTGGCTCAACCACGTCGAGGGCGCGCTGGTCACGCCGAAGGACCCCTTGGAATACGTCGTCAAGAACCGCTTTCACCGCGGCATCCGCGGGCCCGGCGCCTATGGCCTCGGTTGAGCCGGTCGAGATCCACACCGACGGCGCCTGTTCCGGCAATCCCGGCCCGGGCGGCTGGGGCGCCGTCCTGCGCTGGCAGGGCCGCGAGCGCGAGCTTTGTGGCGGCGAGGCGCTCACCACCAACAACCGCATGGAGCTGATGGCCGCGATCGCGGCGCTCGAGGCGCTCAAGCGGCCGAGCCGCGTCGTGATCTGGACCGACAGCGGCTACCTCAAGGGCGGCATCACCGGCTGGATCAAGGGCTGGAAGAAGAACGGCTGGCGGACCGCCGGCAAGCAGCCGGTGAAGAACCGCGATCTGTGGGAACGCCTCGACGCGCTCTGTACCCGCCACGACGTGGAATGGCGCTGGCTCAAGGGGCACGCCGGCCACCCCTTGAACGAGCGCGCCGACGCGCTCGCCCGCGCCGCGATCGAGCGGGCGCGGGCGTGACGCGCCGTCGGGCTCAAAGTTCGGCGAGCAGCTGCTCGGCGCCGCTGACGGCGACGACGCCCGGGTTGTCCTCGACCATCAGGTTCTTCACGACCCCGTCCTCCACCAGCATCGCGTAGCGCTTCGAGCGGGTACCGAGGAACGGCCCCGTCAGCGCGACGTCCATGCCGACGGCGCGGGTGAAGTCGGCGTTGCCGTCCGAGAGCAGCTTGACGGCGTCGCCGACCCCGCTCTGCTCCTCCCAGGCCTTGAGCACGAACGGGTCGTTGACGGCGACGCAGACGATGTCGTCGACCCCCTTCGCCTTCAGATCGGCGGCGTGCCGCACGAAGCCCGGCAGGTGCTGCTCGTGGCAGGTCGGCGTGAACGCCCCCGGCACCGCGAACACCACCACCTTCTTGCCCGCGAAGAGGTCGTCGCCGGTGACGTCGACCATGCCGTCGGCGCCGAATTTCTTGAAGGTGGCGGCCGGCAGCTTGTCCCCGATGGCGATGGCCATGGTATGTCTCCCCTCGTTGGCGAACCGGCTCCTCCCCTAGAGCCCACGCGCCGCGGCGTCACGCCCGAAAAGACGACCTCGCTCGCGGGGTCCGGCGCTTGAAGCGGACCCCGGCGCCACCTACCCTCTGCGCATGTACGAGGACGACTGGAACGGCGGCGATCTGACGGGCAGCTTGCTCGTGGCGATGCCGAGCATGACCGACGAACGCTTCGAGCGCACCGTCATCTTCGTCTGTGCCCACAGCGAAGACGGGGCGATGGGGCTCGTCGTCAACAAGCTGATGGACGACCTCACCTTGCCCGCGCTGCTGCGCCAGTTGAAGATCGAGCCGGGGGCGGCGGAGGACGCACCGATCCATTTCGGCGGGCCGGTGGAGAGCAGCCGCGGCTTCGTGCTGCACACCGCCGACTACATCCAGGAGTCGACGATGGTCATCGGCGACAACGTCGCGCTGACCGCGACCATCGAGGTGCTGCGGGCGATATCCCGCGGCGAGGGGCCCGCGCGCAAGGTGATGGCGCTCGGCTACGCCGGCTGGAGCGCCGGCCAGCTCGACACCGAGATCCAGACCAACGGCTGGCTCTCGGTGCCGGCCGACGAGGAGATCCTCTTCGGCGGCGACGACGCCAACAAATGGGAGCGCGCGCTCGCCAAGCTCGGGGTCACGCCCGGCCTGCTCTCCGGCGACGCCGGCCACGCCTGAACGACGCGCCCCCCAAGCTCCGGCGGCGGCGGGCGCGATCCGTCGCCGAACGCTCGGCGACGCCGCCGCTCAGAGCGCCGCTTCGGCCAGCGCCGGGCGGCCGGTGGCGGCGGCGATTTCGGCCTCGTAGCTCTTGACCGCCCGCTGCAGCTTCTCGAACGCGCGCACCTCGATCTGGCGCACCCGCTCGCGGCTGATGCCGTAGTGCTGGCTCAACGCCTCGAGCGTGAGCGGCTCGTCCTTGAGACGACGTTCGGCCAGAATGTGGCGCTCGCGCTCGTTGAGGACGTGCATCGCCCGCGCCAACAGCGAACGGCGATGGTCGAGCTCGTCCTCGTCGGCGAGCGTCTGCTCCTGGCTCTGCGTCTCGTCGACGAGCCAGTCCTGCCACTCGGTCTCGCCTTCCGCCCTGAGCGACGCGTTGAGCGAGTGGTCCGGACCGTCGAGGCGCCGGTTCATGTTGACCACGTCCTGCTCGGTCACCTGCAGGTGGTCCGCGATCTTACGGACCTGCTCGGGCGCGAGGTCGCCGTCGTCGATCGCCTGCATCTGGCTCTTGAGCCGGCGGAGGTTGAAGAAGAGCTTCTTCTGCGCCGCCGTCGTGCCCATCTTCACGAGCGACCAGGAATGCAGGATGTACTCCTGTATCGCGGCGCGGATCCACCACATCGCATAGGTGGCGAGGCGGAAACCGCGCTCCGGATCGAAGCGCTTGACGGCCTGCATCAGGCCGACATTGCCCTCGGAGATGATCTCGTTCATGGGCAGACCGTAGCCGCGGTAGCCCATCGCGATCTTGGCGACGAGGCGGAGATGGCTCGTGACCAGACGGTGCGCGGATGCCACGTCGCCGTGTTCGCGCCACGCCTTGGCGAGCACGTACTCTTCCTCTTGCTCCAGCATCGGAAAGCGCCGGATCTCGGCCAGATAGCGCGAGAGGCCGGAACCTTCGACGGGAACGACGGGGAGGCTGGTCATGTACGTACGTCTCCACCCGCTGGGGTTTGCATGAGATAGGGAACCAAACCGGTACTGAACGCCGGCTGAACTCCGATACCCGCATACACCTAAAGGTTACACGGACGGGCACGTTCCATCAAAGTCTCCAATAGGTCCGGCGGCGGCCGCTCGAAGCGTCGCCATTCTCCCGTACGCGGATGGCGAAAGCCCAGCGTCCGCGCGTGAAGCGCGAGGCGGCCCGCCGCCGTCAGCTCCGCCTTCAAGGCCGACGGCAGCGTGCGCAGCCGGGTGCCGGCGTAGAGCGGATCGCCCAGGATCGGGTGCCCGATATGCGCGAGGTGGACCCGGATCTGATGGGTGCGCCCGGTCTCCAGCCGGCAGGCGACCCGCGACGCGACGCTGCCGGCGGCGGCGAGACGCTCGAGATGGGTCACCGCCGGCTTGCCGCCGCGGGCGACCACCGCCATCCGCTTGCGGTCTCCGGGATGGCGGCCGATCGCGCCCTCGATCCGCCGCCGCGGCGGGGCGAGGCCGACGACGATCGCCTCGTACAGCCGCTCGATACTGTGGACGGCGAACTGCCCGGCGAGGTCGCGGTGGGCGGTGTCGGTCTTGGCCGCGACCATGACCCCGCTCACGTCCTTGTCGAGACGGTGGACGATGCCCGGCCGCTCGATCCCGCCGATGCCCGAGAGCCGGCCGGCGCAGTGCGCCAAGAGCGCGTGCACCAGCGTGCCGGCGTCGTGCCCCGGGGCGGGGTGGACGACCAGGCCGGCGGGCTTGGCGACGACGATCAGGTCGTCGTCCTCGAACAGCACCTCGAGCGCGATCGGTTCCGGCACCAGCGCGCTCGCGCGTGGCGGCGGCACGTCGAGCTCGACCACGTCGCCGCGTTTGACCCGGTGCGCGGGGTCCACTACCACCGCGGCGTTCAGGCGGAGGCGACCTTCGCGCACGAGGTCCTGCAGCCGCGCCCGCGACAGCAGCGCGAGATGCGCGGCGAGGAACCGGTCGAGACGTTGACGGTCGTCGTCGGCCGTCGCTTCGAGACGATGGGTCATGCGCGAGAACCCGGCGAACAGCGAACAGGATCAAGAGGACGAGGCCGCCGCCGCGGCGGCGATGGCGCCCTGGATCAAGATGCTCAAGGGGTTCGTCGCGGTCACCGGCGTCGCCCTCGTCCTCACCTTCGCGCTCTTCGTCTACCTCTTCATCGACAAGCGCAACGCCGAGCGCGCCGCCGAGGTCGAGCGCGCGCGCGGCCCGGCGGCGGCGGTGGCGGCGCCGGCCGGGGCGAAGATCCGCGAGGTCCAGTTCCAAGGCGATCGCGCGCTCCTCGTGCTCGAGGACGCCGACGGCCGCGCCTACCTGATGCTCGTCGACATGGCCGCGGGCGAACGGATCAGCCTCGTTGTCCTCGAGGAGTAAGGGGGCGCGCCGCGGC
This sequence comes from uncultured Geminicoccaceae bacterium, assembly GCA_964502115.1. Taxonomy (GTDB): domain Bacteria; phylum Pseudomonadota; class Alphaproteobacteria; order Geminicoccales; family Geminicoccaceae; genus JAAAPF01. Next base: position 225 of record CAZCVH010000047.1, on the reverse strand, counting down.
GGCGAGGCCGAGATCGTCGTCGAGGCCCTCGGCGACGAGGGCGACGGCCTCGCCCGCCACGGCGGCGCGCGCGTGGTCGTGCCCGGCGCGCTCCCCGGCGAACGCCACCGGGTGCGGCTCGAGGGCGCGCATCGCGGCACCGTGCGGGCGACGAGCCTGGAGCGCCGGGCGGGCGGCGAGCGCGCGACGCCGCCGTGCCGGCATTTCGAGCGTTGCGGCGGCTGC
>CAZCVH010000046.1:0-11930 GCA_964502115.1 uncultured Geminicoccaceae bacterium | reverse complement strand
CGGTGCGCCGCGCCGCGACCGCGAGCGCAGCGAGCGTGGCGGCGACGGCGACGAGGCGGAACAGAGCGGCGTCGGTCGTCTCGACCAGCGCCGACAACGCCATCTCATCGTCTCGCCGCGTCGTCCGACGCCGCTCGCCTCGCGACCGGCCGCGAGCCACCTGACGAGCGCGCACTGACGGGCCGTGAACGGCGTCTTCGCGCGCGGTCGGCTTCGAGCTTACAGAGATAACCACCCATCGACGCGAGAGCGGCGCTATGATCGCACCCTGCGCGCATCACGCTCGCGAGGCGACGCCGTACCCCACCCTTCGAAATCGACGCTACCTTGCGTCCGACCGGTGTGGCACCTTCCCCGGTCGCAGTTTCTTGTCGAATTTCAATGCATGTTGGCGGGGTCAGGTGGTGGGCGCACTAGGACTCGAACCTAGGACCCGCTGATTAAGAGTCAGCTGCTCTGCCAACTGAGCTATGCGCCCGACCGGATCGGTGAGATACGACCGTGGGGCGCGCCGGTCAAGGCACGGGGCGGTGTCAAAAGGCGAACTTCCAGCCCTCCCCGGGGACGTCGCAGGCCTTCACCTCGTAGATGCCGGCGTCGCCCGCGGCGCCGACGAAACGATGACGCAGCTCGCCGCAGCGCAGGTCGTCGCGGCGGTAGGTGCGATGCAGCTCCGACACCCCGCCGAAGCTGCCGTCCGCGCTCGTCCACGCCGCGGTCTCGCCCACCCGGCCGCTCTCCAGAACGGTGCGCATGGAGCGGTACATCCGAGCGCGGTCGCTGGTCGCGAACCGGCGCGCATCGTTGGCGAACGGGTTGAGCTGGGCCACCGCCGGCAGCGCCACGAAGGCGCCCAGCACGGCGAGACAGGTGCGACGGCGAACCGCCATGGACCGACCTCCGCAGCGTTATCGTGACACGAGCCTAACCCCGTCCTCGGCCTGTTGCCAGCGTCGACGCACCGTGCTCTCACGCCACCGTCGTCCACCGCCCTCTCGGCCCGACAGGAGACGCGCCCATGGCCGTGCCCCGCGACCGCCTCGACGCCTGGATCACGGCGGAGCGGGACGCCGCACTCGAGCGGTTGTTCAGCTTCCTGCGCTTCCCCTCGGTCGGCACCGATCCCGCCCACGCCGAAGACACCCGCGCCTGCGCCGACTGGGTCGCGGGCGAACTCGCCGCCATGGGCTTCGAGGCCCGCACCGAGGCGACCCCCGGCCAGCCGATGGTGGTGGCGCATCATGCCGGCCCCGGTGGCGACGGACCGCATCTCCTCTACTACGGCCACTACGACGTCCAGCCGGCGGACCCCCTGCGGCTGTGGCAGAGCCCGCCCTTCGAGCCGACGCTGAAGGCGGGCCCGCGCGGCGAGCAGATCGTGGCCCGCGGTGCGGTCGACGACAAAGGCCAGGTGACGACCTTTTTGGAGGCGTTTCGGGCCTGGATCGCGGTCACCGGCTCGCTTCCCTGCAAGGTGACGGTCTTCCTCGAGGGCGAGGAGGAGAGCGGCAGCCCCTCGCTCGACCGCTTCCTCGCCGAGCACGGCGGCGAGCTGAAGGCCGACGTCTGCGTCGTCAGCGACACCGGCATGTGGGATGTCGAGACCCCGGCGCTCACCACCCGCCTGCGCGGGTTGGTCTACCTCCAGCTCGACCTCGAGGGGCCGAACCGCGACCTGCATTCCGGCATGTACGGCGGCGCCGTGTTGAACCCGTTGAACGCCCTCGCCCGGCTCACGGCCGCGCTCCACGACGACGAAGGCCGCGTCACCGTCCCCGGCTTCTACGACGACGTCCGCCCGCTCGCGCCGGAGCTGCGGGCCGAATGGGCCGAGCTCGGCTTTTCGAGCGCGGCGTTCCTCGCCGACATCGGCCTCGCGCACGAGCGCGGCGAGCCGGGCTGGTCGACGCTGGAGCGGACCTGGGCGCGGCCGACCCTCGACCTCAACGGGCTTTGGGGCGGCTACACCGGCGAGGGCTCCAAGACCGTGATCCCGTCGAAGGCGCACGCCAAGCTGTCCTGCCGTCTCGTCGCCGATCAGGATCCCCAGACGATCCTGGCGTCGATCCAGGCGTTCGCCGCGGCGCGCGCGCCCGCCGACGCCAAGCTCGGCTGGACGGTGCTCGGCGCCGAGCCGCCGATGGCGGTGCCGCTCGGTTCGCCCTGGCACCGGGGGGCGACGCGGGCTCTGCGCGCGGTCTTCGACAAGGAGCCGCTGAGCGTGGCCAGCGGCGGCTCGATCCCGGCGGTGGCGGCGATCAAGCGGCGGCTCGGCTGCGACAGCGTGCTGATGGGCTTCGGGCTCGACGACGACCGGGTGCACTCGCCGAACGAGAAGTTCGAGCGCCGCTGCTTCGAGAACGGCATCCGCGCGCACGCGGCATTTCTGGGCGAGATCGCCGGTGGATGATAGGAAGTGTCGCGATCCGGCCGGCGATTGCGGTCGAGGGTGCGGCGCTCGAGGCTCTGCTGGTGCGGTCGTGGCACGCGAGGTGGGCGCCGCACCTGCCCGCGGACGCCGTCGAACGTTTTGAGCTCGAGCCACCGGTCGCGCGCCATGTCGACGCGGCGCTGCGCCGACCCGAGCTCGGCGTACCCACTCTCGCCCGAAGCCACCGCCGGGCGGACCGAACCGGCGCGGCGTCAGCGCCGCTCCGCGCGGTCGAGCGTGATCGGCCGCCCGAACGGCTTGCGCCTCTCGGTGCGCGCTTCGGCGGGATCAAGGCCGGCGTCGCGCAACAGATGCTCGTCGACCCAGCGGAGCTCGCCCGCCACCAGCTGCTCGTCACCGACGCCAACGCCCGGGATTGGCGGCGCTGGGCGCGGACCTACGACGTCGACGACCTGGCGCTCGATGACGCGCTCCAGCTCGAGCTGGCCGAGGCGGCCATCCAGGCGGCGCGCAGCGGCCAAGGCGTGGCGCTGGTCGACCACGGGTTCGTCGCGCGCGAGCTCGCCGCCGGCACGGTCGTGGCCCCGCTCGACGTCGCGCCGCTGGAGCTCGGCCACTGGCTCGCGGTCTATGGCCGCGGCGTTCTGGACGACGCCTGCGTCGCCGCCTTTCGGGATTGGCTCGTACGCGAGGCCGCGGCCGACGCCGCACCGGCGGCGCCGGCCGCGGTGCTCGCTTGATCGCGCGCTTAAGCCTGCCAATATGCCCCCCATAGCGGACACTGTGCAGAGAACTGAGCATGGCGAACGATCCGAACGCGCGCGCGGCTGCGGCGCGCACGGGCGCCTCCGTCGAACGTATCGACGAGGGCCTGCGCGCCTACATGCTGTCGATCTACAACTACATGGGGCTCGGCCTCGCGATCACCGGCCTGGTGGCCTTCGTCGTCGCGTCCACACCCGCGCTGTACCAGCCGATCTTCGGCACACCCTTAAAATGGGTGGTGATGCTGGCGCCTTTGGGCTTCGTCTTCGCCCTCAGCTTCGGCATCCAACGCTTCAGCGTATCGACCGCGCAGATCCTGTTCTGGGTCTACGCCGCGGTCATGGGGCTGTCGCTGGCCTCGATCTTTTTGGTGTTCACTGGCGAGAGCATCGCGCGGACCTTCTTCATCACCGCCGCCGCCTTCGGCGCCTTGAGCCTGTGGGGCTACACCACCAAGCGCGACCTGTCGGCCTTCGGGGCGTTCCTGGTGATGGGTCTGTTCGGCCTCATCCTGGCCATGCTGGTGAACCTGTTCCTGCAGAGCTCGGCGCTGCAGTTCGTCGTCAGCGTTCTCGGCGTGTTCATCTTCGCCGGGTTGACCGCCTGGGACACCCAGCAGCTCAAGAACCTCTATTTCGAGGTCCAAAGCGACGCCACCGCCACCGCCAAGACGGCGATCATGGGGGCGCTCAAACTCTACCTCGACTTCATCAACCTTTTCATGTTCCTCTTGCATTTCCTCGGCCAAGCTCGCGAATAGGCCGAGCATTCCATCCTGAACGTTGGCGAGCGGCGTCCTGCGGGGCGCCGCTTTCGTCCGGGGCCGTGATGCGCTACCACTAAACGCCCGATTCAAAACGCGATCGATTGTAGAAAAACGACCGCGGCGACGAAGAAGTGTAAACGCGTTTCATTGTCTTTCAGCACTCGATCAGTCCTGCGCGCTGTTCGATCGGGCGTTTAGCGGATTACTCGCGCCTTTATGACCCCGCTTGCAGCTGCTGATACCTTGAAGAGGTCGTGGCGCGGTCCTCCTCGACACGACGACCTCTTTAGCATCGAGAGGCGCGCTTGCGGCCAGTCACGCCGGCCGTAGGTACCCGCTCGCCCGCGCATTCACCTGCGCGCAGTGGCCGGTATCGGCTCTACAGGCCTGCCTCGACGACGAGGATCCGGGCCTGCGGGCCGGCGCGATCCGCTGGAGCGGTGCCCACGCCGAGGCCGTCGACCGCGCCGTCGGCGACAAGCTCGAGTTCCGCCTCGGCGACCGTAACGCCGCGGTGCGTCCAGCCGCCATGCACGCCCGCGCGCGCGTGCGCGAGGGCCACGCCACCGGCCGGCTGATCGACGCCGCGATCCTCGCCGGCGACGAGAGCATGCCGGCGGTCGGCCGCTGTCTCGGGGTGTTGCCGCCGGATGCGCGGGAGCACGAATGGGCGCGCCGGCTCGCCACGGCGTCGAGCCGCGAGCGCCAGCTCGCGCTCCTGCGGTTTTTCGATACCATCCTCACCCGGCAGGATCGCGCCGAAGCGGCCTGAGCGGCGACGTCGTCGCCCGACCGTGAACGCGCGCCGCCGTGCGCCGATGGTGGGCGGCGGCGCGACGTGCGATCCTGCCCGCGTTCGAGCGACTTGGAGACGGAGATGGCCATCGACGCGCTCGCGGCGACGCGCGCCTGTGTCTTCGACGCCTACGGCACCCTGTTCGACGTTCACGGCGCGGTGCGGCGCCATCGGGGCGCGGTCGGCGACGACGCCGGCGCGCTGTCCGCGCTGTGGCGTCAAAAGCAGCTCGAATACACCTGGCTGCGGACGCTCATGGGCGCGCATGCCGACTTCTGGACCCTGACCTGCGACGCTCTCGACGTCGCGCTGGAGCGCTACGGGCTGGCGGCCGACGGCGAGCTGCGCGCGCGCCTGCTCGAGGCCTATCGCGAGCTCGGCGCCTATCCCGAGGTGACGGCGACGCTCGAGACCTTGCGCGCCCGTGGCCGGGCCACCGCCATCCTCTCCAACGGCGCGCCGGCCATGCTCGCCGACGCCGTCGCGGCCGCCGGCATCGGGCCGCTGCTCGACCACGTCCTCAGCATCGAGGAGGTCGGCCTCTACAAACCCCGCCCCGAGGTCTACGCCTTCGCCTGCAGCCGGCTCGACCTCGAGCCGGAGGCGGTCTGCTTTCTGTCGTCCAACAGCTGGGACGCGCACGGCGCGGCCCATCACGGCTTGCGGGTGGTCTGGATCAACCGCTTCGATCAGCCGGTCGATCGCCTCCCCGGCGAGCCGCTCGCCACTATCCGCAGCCTCGACGAGCTGCCGCCGCTTTTGGAGGACGCGTGAGGCCCTTCACGGCGTGCCTTCGACCGCCCACCTATTCGATGTCGGGCGACGACGGAGGGGACGCGATGACGCGCTGGACGCGATTGGGCGACCGCGGCGTGCTGGAGGTCAGCGGTGGCGATGCGACGAAGCTGTTGCAGGGTCTGGTCAGCAACGACCTGGACCAGCTGGCCGAGGCGCCCGCGCTCTACGCCGCGCTGTTGACGCCGCAGGGCAAGTACCTGTTCGATTTCCTGGTGTTTGCCCACGGCGACGCGCTCTGGCTCGACGTCGAAGCCGCGCGCCTCGACGACCTCGTCCGCCGGCTGATGCTCTACCGCTTGCGCGCCGACGTCGGCTTCGCCAAGCGCGACGATGTCGCGGTCTACACGCTGTTCGACGGCGACGCCGGCGCGGTGGCGGGTGCCGAGATCGACGTCGTCGATCCACGCCTCGCCGCGCTCGGCCGCCGGGTCGTCGGTGAACCGCGCGAGGTCGAGCCGGCGCTCGCCGACCTTGCCGAACCGGCCACCTTCGCCGACTACGACCGCCATCGTCTCGACCTCGGCGTGCCCGCGGGCACCCGCGATCTCGAGCCCGACAAGGCGCTCCTGCTGGAGAACGGCTTCGTCGAGCTCCACGGCGTCGATTTCGACAAGGGCTGCTTCGTCGGCCAGGAGTTGACCGCGCGCATGCGCCACCGCGGCAGCGTCCGCAAGCGCCTGTTGCCGGTGACGCTCGAGGGCGAGGCGGCGCCCGGCACGCCGATCCGGGCGGGCGACATCGAGGTCGGCGAGCTGCGCTCGTGCAACGGCACGCAGGGCTTGGCGCTGATTCGCCTCGACCGCTGGGACAAGGCCAAGGACGCCGGGACGGAGCTTCAGGCCGAAGCGGCCGTGGTCTCGCCGCGGGTGCCGGACTGGCTCGATTTGACCTTCGCCTCCAAGCGCGCCGAGAGCTCGGCGTAGGCGCCGAACGGGCGGTCGGTGGGCTCGCCGAACCGCTCGCCCTCGGCGCGCAGCTCGGCGAGCCCGCGCCGGCCGTAGAGGTCGTGCAAACGGCGCTCCAGCCACCCCCCGGCCTGGGCGCGACGGCGGCCGACGAGGCCCGCGCCGAGGGCTTCGCGGTGGCGGTCGAGATCGGCCACGAGTTCGGCGATGCCGCGCCCCTCGGCGGCGGCGACCAGCCGGACCCGGATCTCCCAGTCGTCCTCCTCGGGCTCGGCCATGGCGAGCGCGGCTTCGAGTTCGCGCGCCGCACGCTCCGCCGGGCCACCCATGTCGGCCTTGGTGACGACCGCGATGTGCGGCACCTCGACGATGCCGGCCTTCATGAACTGCAGGCTGTCGCCGGAGGCCGGCTGGGCCGCGAAGACGACGGTGTCGGCCACCTCGCCGATCGTCGTCTCCGACTGACCGACGCCGACGGTCTCCACCAGCACCCGGTCGAACAGCGCGCGCATCAGGACGAGCGCCGGCATGGTCAGCGCCGCGAGCCCACCGAGCTCGTCGCGGGCCGCCATCGAGCGGACGTAGAGCCCCGCATCCTCCGGATCGTGGAGGATGCGGGTGCGATCGCCCAAAAGCGCGCCACCGCGGCGCTTGGACGACGGATCGACGGCGATGACGCCGACGGTCTCGCCGCGCTCGCGCAGCGCGTCGACGAGCGCCGCCGCCAACGTCGACTTGCCGACGCCGGGCGGGCCGGTCATGCCGACGACGTGGCCCTTCGGATCGGCGAAGGCGGCGTCGAGGAGAGCGACCGTCCGCGCGTCGTCGCCCGTCGCCTCGATCGCCCCGAGCGCCCGGGCGAGGGCCGGCTTACCGCCGGCCCTCAGCGCGCCGAGCCGTTCCTTGCCCGAGGCGGCGTCGTGGTCGGTCTCGCCGGTCAACGATCGCGGCTCACGACGCCTTTGTGCAACGCCGCCTGGGCGGCCGCCAGCCGAGCGATCGGCACCCGGTAGGGCGAGCAGGAGACGTAGTCCAACTGCGCCTGCTCACAGAAGGCGATCGAGCGGGCATCGCCGCCGTGCTCGCCGCAGATGCCGAGCTTGATCTCCGGCTTGGTCGCCCGGCCGCCGTCGCAGGCGATCTCGATCATCCGGCCGACGCCGTGCTGATCGAGGGTCTGGAACGGATCGGCGGCGTAGATCTCCTCGCGCAGATAGGTGTCCATGAAGCTGCCGCTGTCGTCGCGCGACAGGCCCAGCGTCATCTGCGTGAGGTCGTTGGTGCCGAAGCTGAAGAACGCGGCGTGCTCGGCGATGGCGTCGGCGCGGATCGCGGCGCGCGGCACCTCGATCATCGTGCCGACCAAGTAGGTCAACGGCTTGCCGCGCTCCTCGGCCACCTTGGCGCCGACGGCGTCGATGTGCTCCTTGATGAGCTCGAGCTCGCGCGCCGAGCCGACCAGCGGCACCATCACCTCGGGCACGACCGTGTCGCCGGTCTTGTCCTGGACCTCGTAGGCCGCCTCGAAGATGGCACGGCTCTGCATCTCGTAGATCTCGGGGAACACCACGCCGAGCCGGCACCCGCGCATGCCGAGCATCGGGTTGGCCTCGCGCAGCTCGGTCGCGCGCCGCCGGACCCGCGCCACCGGGACGTTGGTCGCCGCCGCCACGCGCTCCATTTCCTCGTCCGAATGCGGCAGGAACTCGTGCAGTGGCGGGTCCAACAGCCGGATCGTCCCCGGCAGCCCCGCCATGATCTCGAAGATCTCGACGAAGTCGCCGCGCTGCATCGGCAGGATCTTGGCGAGCGCGGCCCGCCGGCCGTCGCTGTCGGTCGCCAGGATCATCTCGCGCATGGCGAGGATGCGGCCGTCCTCGAAGAACATGTGCTCGGTGCGGCAGAGACCGATGCCCTCGGCGCCGAACTTGATGGCGGTGCGGGTGTCCTCGGGGGTCTCGGCGTTGGTGCGGACCTTGAGCCGCCGCGCCGCGTCGGCCCACTCCATCAACCGCTTGAAGTCGCCGCCGAGCTCGGGATCGATCGTCGGAACCCGACCGCTCATGACGGTGCCGTCACCGCCGTCGATGGTCACGATGTCGCCTTCGCCGAGTTCCACGGAACCGACGCGCAGCATCTTCTCGCGCTCGCGCACCTCGAGGTCGGCGGCGCCGCAGACGCAGGGCTTGCCCATCCCGCGGGCGACGACCGCGGCGTGGCTGGTCATGCCGCCGCGGGCGGTGAGGATGCCCTGGGCGGCGTGCATGCCGTGGATGTCGTCGGGCGAGGTCTCGGTGCGCGCGAGGATCACATCCTCGCCGGCCGCCGCGCGGCGCTCGGCGGCATCGGCGTCGAAGCAGATCTTGCCCGAGACCGCGCCGGGCGAGGCCGGCAGCCCACGCGTCAGGATGTTGCGGGCGGCGCTGGGATCGAGGGTCGGGTGCAGCAGCTGGTCGAGCGACGCGGGATCGATCCGCAACACCGCCTGGTCCGAACTCAACAGGCCCTCGTCGACCATGTCGACGGCGGTCTTCAAGGCCGCCACCGCGGTCCGCTTGCCGTTGCGGGTCTGCAGGATGTAGAGCTTGCCCTGTTGGACCGTGAACTCGATGTCCTGCATGTCCTTGTAGTGCTGCTCGAGCCGGTCGAAGACCGCGACCAGCTCGTCATGAGCCCGCGGCATCTGCTCTTCGAACGAGCGCCCGGCGACGCCGCCGTGGTCGCCCATGGCCTTGGTCAGCGGCTGCGGGGTGCGGATACCGGCGACGACGTCCTCGCCCTGGGCGTTGATGAGGTACTCGCCGTAATACGCCTTCTCACCGGTCGACGGATTGCGGGTGAAGGCGACGCCGGTGGCCGAGGTCGGGCCCAGATTGCCGAACACCATGGCCTGGACGTTCACCGCCGTGCCCATGCTCTGCGGGATGTCGTGCAGGCGACGGTAGGTGATCGCGCGCGGCGTCATCCACGAGCCGAAGACCGCACCGACCGCGCCCCAGAGCTGCTCCATCGCGGTCTCGGGGAACGGCTTGTCGATCTCGCGCTTGACGATCTCCTTGTAGTTCCCGACCAACTTCTCGAGCGAGGCGACGTCGAGTTCCGTGTCCAGGCCGACGCCGGCGTGCCGCTTGGCCTCGTCGAGCGCCTCCTCGAACAGACCGTGCTCCACGCCGAGCACCACGTCGCCGTACATCTGCAAAAAGCGGCGGTAGCTGTCGTAGGCGAAGCGCGCGTCCCCGGTCCTCTGCGCCAGCCCCTCGACCGTCGTGTCGTTGAGACCGAGATTGAGCACCGTGTCCATCATGCCCGGCATGGACAGCGGCGCACCCGAGCGCACCGAGACCAAGAGCGGATTGCTCGGATCGCCGAACTTGGCGCCGAGCGAGTGCTCGATATGGGCGATCGCCTGCTCGATCTGACCCTGCAGGTCGTCGGGATATTGGCGGTCGTGGTTGTAGAAGTACGTGCAGAGCGCCGTACTGATGGTGAAACCGGCCGGGACGGGCAGGCCGAGGCTCGCCATTTCCGCGAGGTTCGCGCCCTTGCCGCCGAGCAGCTGCCGCATGTCGGCGGTGCCATCGGCGTGTCCGTCGCCGAAACGGTAAACCCACTGAACCATAGCGCTCCCCCCTTCAAGCCGCGACACGCGGCTCCTCGATGATGTCGAACACGGCGACGCCGTCCAAGAGCCCGCTCAGGCGGGCCAGCAGACGGAGGCGGTTGGCCCGCACCGCGGCCTCGTCCACGTTGACGAGCACCTCTTCAAAAAACCGGTCGACCGGTGCCCGCAAGCTGGCCAAATCGCCCATGGCGTCGGTGAAGCGCTCGTCGGCGAGCGCCGCCCGGATCGCCGGCATGACCGTGGCGAGCTCGTGATGGAGCGCGATCTCCGCCGGCGCCTCCAAGAGCTCCCCGCGAACGTCCCCGCCCGACGGCCCGCCGTCCTTGCGCTCCTCGATGCGAACGATGTTGCGCGCACGGCGGTACGCCGCGAGCAGGTTGGCGCCGTCGGCGCTGTCGAGAAAGGCCTGCAGCGCCGCGACCTTGCGGCGCAGCCGCAACAGATCGTCGTCGGCGCCGGCGGCGAACACCGCGGCGATCAGATCGGCGCGGATGTCCTCGCCGCGCAGATGCACCTTGAGCCGCTCCGTGACGAAGGCGACGAGCTCCTCGGCGACCGCCTCGCCCGACGCGAGCGCGGCATCCTCGCCGTAGCCGGCGCGGGCCTCGGCGAAGGCGTCGCCGAGCGGCAGCCTCAGATCGTTCTCGAACACCAGACGGATGACGCCGAGTGCGAGGCGGCGCATCCCCAGCGGATCGCTGGAGCCGGTGGCGCGCTCGCCGGCGGCGTAGAAGCCGGCGAGGCTGTCGAGCTTGTCGGCGAGCGCGGTGATCACCGCCAGCGGGGCCTCGGGGCAGCGGTCGCCGGGACCCTGCGGCGCGTAGTGCGCGCCGATCGCCCGGGCGATCTCCTCGGCCTCGCCCTGAGCGCGGGCGTAGTACGCCCCCATCACCCCCTGCAACTCGGGGAACTCGCCGACCATGCCCGTCACCAGATCGGCCTTGGCGAGCTCGCCGGCGCGCGCGGCGGCGGCGGGATCCGCCAGCCCGGTGCGCTCGGCGAGGCCGGCGGCGAGCCGCGCGAGGCGATCGGCCTTGTCGGCCATCGAGCCGAGCCGGGCGTGAAACACCATGCGGGCGAGGGCGTCGCGGCGGTCTTCCAGCCGTCGGGCGCGGTCGGTGTCCCAAAAAAAACGGGCATCCCACAGCCGCGCCCGCAACACCCGCTCGTTGCCGGCGACGATCGCCGCGCCGCCGTCGCTGGCCTCGAGATCGGCGACGACGACGAAGCGCGGCGCCAGCGTGCCGTCGGGCCGGTCGAGCGCGAGGTATTTCTGGTGACTGCGCATCGTCGTGGTCAGAACCTCGGGCGGCAACGCCATGAAGGCGTCCTCGATGCGCCCGAGGAGCGGCACCGGCCACTCGGTCAGCCCGACGAGCTCGTCGATCAGGCCGCGGTCCGCGCGCAGGCCGAGGCCGGCAGCGGCCGCCAACGCCTCGGCGCCGTCGCGGATGCGCCGGCGCCGCGCGCTAGGATCGCGCACCACCCGGGCGGCCGCGAGGCCGGCGTCGTGACCGGCGCCGTCGCGGACCGCGAAGGCGGCCGGCGCCATGAAGCGATGGCCGACGGTGCGGTCGCCCGCCGTCAGCCCGGCGAAGGCGAGCGGCACGACCTCGCCGTCCAGCAGGCAGAGGATGCGGTGCAGCGGGCGTACCCAGCGCGCCTCGCCGTCGCCCCAACGCATCGACTTGGGCCAGGGAAAGCGCGGCAGGAACGCCTCCAGCACCGCCTTGACCACGGCCGCCGCCGGGGCGCCGCCCTCCTCGAGGTGGGCGACGAGGAAGCGGCCCTTCTTCTCCTCGACCTCCTCGATGCGGTGGGGCGTGCCGGCCAGCCCGCGGCGGAAACCCTCGCGGGCCGGCTCGGGCGCGTCGACGCGCGGCCCG
>CAZCVH010000045.1:2650-11957 GCA_964502115.1 uncultured Geminicoccaceae bacterium | reverse complement strand
GGACAACTCGTCGCGGTGCCCGCCGAGCGCCTCGATCGCGCCGATGCCGCCGCGCTCGCCCGCGCGCTCTACCGCCACGGCCGCGACGGCGCGCTCGCCGTGGGGCTGTTCGCGCTGGCGCGCGACGGCGCCGACGGTGGCACGGCGGCCGCACTGGCGGCGCGGCTGGCGGCGACGGCGTCGCCCGTGTTCCCGCTCAGGGGCGGCGACGTCGTCGCGGCCGGGGTCGCTCCGGGTCCGGACGTGGGCCGCGTGCTGCGCCGCGCCGAGGAGGTCTGGCTGGCCGAAGGCTGCGCCGCCGACCGGGCGGCGCTCGTGGCCCGGCTGCCGGCGCTGGTGGCGGACGTCGCGGGCTGAACGCCGTTCAGCACCGCACGAGGTCGAGGGCGCGAACGAGGTCGTCGAAGCAGCGCGGGTCGGCGGTCTTCACCACGTAGGCGTCGACTCGGGTGCGCTCCGCCTCCTCGAGGTCGAAGCGGTGCTCGGAGCTCGTGAACACCAGGATGCGCGGCGGTCGCGCCGGGCCGTCGGCGGCGAGGCGGTCGATGAACTCGAAACCGTTCATTTCGGGCAGGCTGACGTCGACGACGACCGCGTCGAAGGTCGCCGCCGCGCCGGCCTCCTGCAGCCGGGCGAGGGCGGTCCGTGGCGAGGATGCGATGCTCAGTGCGATCTCGGGCCGCAGGTTCGCCAGCGCCCGCCGCAAGGCCTCGGCGTCCAGCGGATCGTCTTCGAGATAGAGGATGCGCATCACGCTGCCCGCTAATAGGTCAAAAAATCTATACTAGGCCTGTACGCTGATATGTCGCGCGGCACAAACGCCGTCGGCGCGCGGCGCTGTCATGGATGTGAATCGGAAAACGGGATGTCGGAAAAGCCCGGGCCGGCGGAGCGGATCCGGCGACGCGCAAGAGGGAGGGGAGAACCTGCGCCTCGCCGTTGTCGACCCGTCCGCCGTTCGGGACCGCGTCCCGTCGCCCGGTAGTCCAACGTTCAGGAAGATCTTTCATGTCGCGCTGCAGCAGACCCGAATCAAGAGGCCGGATGCCTGTTGGCCGCGACGCGAGAGTGCGTTGCCGCATTTTCGTGCAGACGTGCCTCGTGCGACGGCGCTGAAAAGGGGGCGTTCGCTTGCCGGTCGAGGGTTCTCGCGATACGTTAGTCGTCATGCTGAGGCGCGACCGGGCCGCGGGGGCCCACGGAGGTCGGTTCATGGACACGGCCGTGTTCGACGCGTTGCCGATGGCGGTCGGCCGGCTGGACGCCGCCGGCCGACTGACGGCCGCCAACGCGGCGTGGCGGCGGTTGTTCGGCGAGGCCGACACGAGCGCCGCGCGCGCCGCCCTCGACGACGACTACGTCGCCGCCTGTGAAGCCGCCGCCGCCGCCGGCGACGTCGCCGCCGGCGGGCTCGCGGCGAGCCTGCGCGAGATCCTCGACGGCCGCGTCGCCACCGCGTCGCGCGACTACTACCGGGCCTTGAGAGGCCAGCCCTTCTGGTTCCGCGTCGAGATCCGCGCCCTGCCGGGCGGCGGTGCCGTCGTGGTGCACACCGACATCACCCAGCATCACCGCGCGCTCGACGCCGCCGTGGCGGCGGCCCGCCTCGATCCCCTGACCGGGGTGTTGAACCGCCGCGCGTTTCACGACGTCCTTCGACAACGGCTACAAGGCGGCGCGCGCGAGGCGGGCGCGCTTTTGATGCTCGACCTCGACCGCTTCAAGACGGTCAACGACCGTCACGGTCACGCCGCCGGCGACATGCTGCTGTGCGCGCTCGCCCGCCGCCTGCGCTACGCCCTGCGTCCGAACGACCGCGTCGCCCGCATGGGCGGCGACGAGTTTCTGGTGCTGGTCGACACCCTGCCCGCCGAGCAATCGCTCGAACCGGTGGTGCGGCGGCTGCGGCGGGTGGTCGAGCAGCCGGTCGCGGTCGGCACCGAGCGCGTCGACGTCGGCGCGAGCATCGGCGCGATCCGCCTGGACGGTCGGATCGGCGACGTCGACACCGCCATCGCCGAGGCCGACCACCGCATGTACGTCGACAAGCACAGCCGCCCCGACGCGCTCGCGGCCGTCGAACACCTGCTCGCCCGCACCCGCGAGCGCGCCTGAGGGTGCGAGTTCGACGCGAGCGTTTTTGCGTTGACGGTCCGGCGCACCACGACGTCGTCGAGTCGGTGGACCGACCGATCGCAACGCCCGGGAACCGAGCGTCCCCCTCGGATGGGGCGCACCTCCCGAGGCGGCGCGGGCGGTTTCAGCGGGGCGGGAGCCGCCTCAAGGCCGGGGTTCGTTCGCCACCAACTCGGTGCCGACCCCCGCCTCGGTGAACACCTCCAAGAGGATGACGTGGGCGATCCGGCCGTCGACGATGTAGGCCGCGTTCACCCCCGCCTCGAGCGCCGCCAGGCAGGTCCGGATCTTGGGGATCATGCCGCTGTGGATCGTGCCGTCGGCCATCAATCGCCGGGCGTCGGCGACGGTGAGGGTGTTCAACAGCGCGCCGGCGTCGTCGAGCACGCCGGCGACGTCGGTGAGCATGTAGAGCTTGCGCGCCTCGACCGCGGCGGCGATGGCACCGGCGGCGGTGTCGGCGTTGATGTTGTAGGTGTGGCCGTCGTCGCCGAAGCCGACCGGCGCGATCACCGGGATGGCGTCGGTGCGGACCAGATGGTCGAGCAGCGTGGTGTCGACGGCCTCGGGCTCGCCGACGAAGCCGAGGTCGAGCACCTGCTCCAGGTTGCTGTCGGGGTCGCGCTTGGTCCGCGTCACCTTGCGCGCCTTCAACAGTCGACCGTCCTTGCCGGAGAGGCCGACCGCGCGCCCGCCGACCTCGTGGATGGCGCCGACGATCTCCTTGTTGATCTTGCCGGCGAGGACCATCTCGACGACTTCGACGGTGGCGCGGTCGGTGACGCGCAAGCCGTCGACGAAATCGGACTGGATCCGCAGCTGGTCGAGGACGTGCTTGATCTGCGGGCCGCCGCCGTGGACCACGATCGGGTTGATGCCAACCTGCTTCAACAGCACCATGTCGCGCGCGAAGTCGTGAGCGAGAGCGGGCGACGCCATGGCGTGGCCGCCGAACTTGACGACGAAAGTGTCACCCTTGAAGCGGCGCATGTAAGGTAGCGCCTCGACCAGCGTCGCCGCCACGCGGTGATGGCCCATGGGCGTCTCGCTCATCTCGGCTCTCCCAGCACCTCCGCCAGCATCGCCAGCCGTGCCCGCAGTGTCTCGATGCCCGTGCCCTCTGCGGCGGAGGTGGCGTGGGCCGCCGGCAACGCCCCCGGCTTGGTCGCCAGCTCGGTGGCGAGCCCGCGCTCCAACGCCGCCAGGGCGGGCGGTTTCACCAGATCGGCCTTGGTGAGGACGACCAGGTACGGCACCGCGGCCTTGGCGAGAAGCCCCATCACGTCGCGATCGATCGGCTTCAGGCCGTGGCGGGCGTCGACCAGGACGCAGGCGAGGCGCAGCGTCGGCCGCCCGGCGAGGAAGGCCTGCAGGAGCCGGGTCCAGGCCTCGACCTTGGTCTTGGGCGCCTTGGCGTAGCCGTAACCCGGCAAATCGACGAGCCCGAGGCGGCGGGCGAGGTCGAAGAAGTTGAGCTCCTGCGTCCGCCCGGGCGTGTTGGAGATACGCGCCAGCGTCCTGCGGGCGGTGAGCGCGTTCACCAGCGACGACTTGCCGACGTTGGAGCGCCCGGCGAAGGCGACCTCGGGCAGAGCCGCCTCGGGCAGCTGGGCGAGGTCGGCGACGCCGCGCACGAAGGTGCAGGGCTGGGCGAACAGCCAGCGCCCGAATTCGAGCCGCTCGGGGGTGTCGAAACGGTCGTCGGGCCCGAGCGCGCTCAGGTCACCTGTACGTTCATCTTCCTCATGATGAGCCACTGCTGACCGACCGACAGGATGTTGTTCCAGGTCCAGTAGATCACGAGTCCCGCCGGGAACGTCGCGAACACGAAGATGAAGATCAGCGGCAGGAACGACATGATCCGCGCCTGCATCGGATCCGGCGGCGTCGGGTTGAGCTTGAACTGCAGCCACATCGTCGCCCCCATCAAGAGCGGCCAGATGCCCAGCGCGGGCAGGAACTCGGGTGGGGTGAAGGGCAGCAGGCCGAACAGGTTCAAGAGCGTGGTCGGATCCGGCGCCGACAGGTCCTGGATCCAGCCGAAGAACGGCGCGTGCCGCATCTCCAGGGAGACGAACAGCACCTTGTACAACGCGAAGAAGACCGGAATCTGAATGACGATGGGCAGGCAGCCCGCCGCCGGGTTGACCTTCTCCTTCTTATAGAGATTCATGATCTCCATATTCATTTTTTCGCGGTCTTCGGAATAGCGCTCGCGTATCTTCATCATCTCCGGCTGGAGCTTCTTCATCTGGCTCATCGAGGTGTAAGATTTGTTGGCCAGCGGGAAGAAGATAATCTTGACGGCGAGCGTCAGGAGAAGGATCGCCACGCCGTAATTGCCGAAGACGGCGGCGAGCCAGTGCAGCGCGTAGAAGAAGGGCTTGGTCAGAAACCAGAACCAGCCGAAATCGACCGCGCGGTCGAAGAGCGGCAGGCCCAGCTCGTTCTTGTAGCGGTCGAGGAGGGTGACATCCTTGGCACCGGCGAACAGGCGGTCGGTGACCTCGGCGCTGCCGCCCGGCGAGATGGTGATCGGATCGCGCAGGTAGTCGGTCTGGTAGCGGTCCTGCGTCCCGCGTTCGACGTGCTGCACGGTGGCGCGAAAGCCGCTGTCCTGCGCCGGCAGCAGGGCGGCCAGCCAATACTTGTCGGTGATGCCGAGCCAGCCGCCGGTGCTCTCCAGCGTCGCGGTGCCGTCCTCGTCCTGCAGGTCGCCGTAGTGGAACTCCTCGAGCGTGCCGTCGAGCACCCCGATCGGCCCCTCGTGCAGGATCCAGATGCCCATGGTGTCGGGCGTACCCCAGCGGCTGATCAGGCCGTAGGGATAGAGCGTGACCGGCGCGTCGCCGGTGTTGGTCACCGTCTGGGTGACGGTGAAGACGTAGTTGTCGTCGAGCGCGATCTCGCGCGCGAACTCGAGCCCCTGGCCGTTGTTCCAGGTCAGCCGGACCGGGTCGTCCGGGGTGAGTTCGCGGTCGGTGGAGGACCACACCGTGCGGCTGTCCGGCACCGCGACATCCTCGCCCTCGGGCACGAACCCGAACTCGGCGAAATAGGGCAGCGGCTCGCCGACCGGACGCAACAGCTCGATGCGGTCGCTGTCCGGGCGCGGGGTGCGGCCGTACTCCAAGAGCCGGAGCTCGTCGAGGCGCCCGCCCGCCAGCGAGATGCTGCCGGCGACGCGGTCGTTGCGGACGTCGATGCGCGGCGCGTCGGGCGGCGGGGCCTCTTCGGCCGTGCCGGTCGCGGCGTCGCTTTCCGCGGCGGTGCCGCGCGCCGCCTCACCGCCGGCGGTCCGGTCCTGTCGGTCCTGTTGCGTCGTGGCCTCGCGGCGCGCCTCCTCCTGCGCCTGCTGCATCCGCGGCAGCTCGTAGAAGTACTGAAAGGCGAAGATGATGGCGACCGAGAGGACGATCGCGAGGAGGAGGTTGCGTTGCTCGGGCATGGGGTGGCCGCGCGGGTCAATCGGTTCGGGTGGGCCGGTGGGGCGGCACGGGGTCGTAGCCGGAGCCGCCCCAGGGATGGCAGCGGGCGACGCGGGTCACCGTCAACAGGCTACCCCGCCACGCCCCGTGCCGATGTAGCGCTTCGAGGGCGTATTCGGAACAGGTGGGTTGGAACCGACAGGGCCGGCCCAAGAGCGGCGCGACACCGTAGCGATAGGCTATCACGAGCGCGATCAGCGGCCAGGCGACGAGGCGGTTCACGACCCGGCCTCGCGCGCGCCGCCGGCCAGCCGCGCCGCGGCGCAGGCGTCGACGAAGTCGGTGACGAGCTGCGCGAACGGCCGCCTCAGCGCCGCCTTGCGCGCCACCAGCACGTGATCGAAGCCGACGAGACCGTGCGCGGGCAGGTGCAAGCGGGCCACCTCCTTGAGCCGCCGGCGCGCCCGGTTGCGCTCGACGGCGTTGCCGATGCGTCGCGACGCGGTGAAGCCGATGCCGATGCGGTCGTCGCCGCGCGGGTGGATCTGCAGGACGAAGGCGGGCTCGACGAGGCGCCGCCCGCGCGCCGCGCGCAGGAACTGACCGCGACGCTCGAGCCGCTCGATCGCAGCGGGGCGGGCGTCGCCGGGCGCTTCAGGCGGACAGACGCTTACGCCCCTTGGCGCGACGGCGCTTGAGGATCCGGCGGCCGCCGACGGTGGCGAGGCGCGAGCGGAAGCCATGGCGTCGCTTGCGGACCAGCCGGCTGGGTTGGAACGTACGCTTCACAGGTCTCACCTCGAGCGGGAAATCGAACCCACGGCGTATAGGTGCGGCGCCGGTGGCTGTCAAACGCGCGCCCCACCACCGACCTCACCGAAGGGTGATCGGGCGGTGCTTGCGTGGCCCCGCGGCGTCGGTCGTAACGGGACCATGGTCTACCGTACCGTCGTCGCCGCGCTGCTGCTCGTCCTCTCGCCGGCGTCGGGGGCGCCCGTCGACGTGGCCCGCGCCGGCGCCCCGGCGGCCGCCGCACCCCCGGTCGACCACCGCGCCTTCGCCGCCTTTCTCGCGCGTTACCGCGTGGTCGGCGCGGACGGCATCGCGCGGGTGCGCTACGGCGACGTCGACGCCGCCGCCGCCGGGCGGTTGAAGCGCTACCTCGCCCGGCTCGGGGAGGTCGACGTCGCCGCCCTCGACCGCGACCGCCAACTCGCCTTCTGGCTCAACCTCTTCAACGCGACCGTGATCGACCTCGTCGTGACGCATTATCCGGTCGCCAGCATGCGCGAACTCGACCTCGACGCCCGCGCCGCCGTTCACGGCCCCTGGACCGCCGCGGAACTCGAAGTCGCCGGCGTCGCGCTCAGCCTCGCCGACGTCGAGAACGACATCCTCTTCGCGCGATGGGGCGACCCGCGCCTGCACTACGCCCTTCACCGCGGCAGCCTCGGCTGTCCCAACCTGCCGGCCGAGCCGTTCACCGGCGCGGACATCGACGCCCGGCTCGACGCGGCGGCGATGGCCTACGTCGACCACCGCCGCGGGGTCGCGGTCGAGGGCGGCGAGCTCGTCGTCTCCAGCCTCTACCGCTGGCATCGAGACGACTTCGGCGGCAGCGAACGCGACGTGCTGCGCCATCTGATGGCCTTCGCGACGCCCGAGCGCGCGCTCGTGCTGCAACGGTTCGACGCCATCGACCGCGATCGCTACGACTGGCGGCTGAACGACCGCTGACAGCGGCCGCAGCCCGCCGGTGGGTCATGACCACCTCCGCTTCGAACCGTCTTCCGCCCGCGATGCCGCCGGCGACCCGCGGGCTCAGCGCGCGGCTGCTGGCGCTGACGGTGCTGCTCGTCCTGTTGGGCGAGGTCATGATCTACGTGCCGTCGATTTCGCGGTTTCGGGTCCAGTACCTGAGCGAGAAGCTGGCGCAGGCGCACCTCGCCACCGCCGTCCTCCTCGTCGACCCCGCGGCCGACGTCGGCCCGGCGGCCGAGCGCCGTGTCCTGGCCCAGGCCGATCTCGCCGCGATCGTCGTCCACGACGGCCCCAACACGCTCCTGTTCGGCGACATGCCGCCGGTCGACGTCGTCGTCGACCTCGCCGGCGAGAGCGTGTCGCGCAAGATCGCCGCCGCCTTCGCCGCCATGCTGGCGCCCGCGCCGCGGATGCTGCGGGTGTTCGGACCGTCGCCGAGCGATCCCACGGTCACCGTCGACCTCGTCACCAGCGAGGCGACGATGCGCCGCGACATGATCGCCTATTCCGGCCGCATCCTCACGCTCTCGCTGTTCTTGTCGGCGGTGGTGGCGGGCTCGCTGTTCCTGCTGCTGCAGTGCCTGATCGTGGGGCCGCTGCGGCGCCTCACCGCCTCGGTGACCGCCTTTCGCGAGAACCCGGAGGATCCGGACGCGGCGGTGCCGGCGACGGCGCGGCGCGACGAGCTCGGCGTCGTGCAGGCCGAGACCCGCCGCATGCAGCACCGCATCCGCGACGCGCTCCGTCAGCGCGAGCGCCTCGCCGCCCTCGGCGCCGCCGTCGGCAAGATCAACCACGACCTGCGCAACGTGCTCGGCACCGCGATGCTGCTCTCCGACCGGTTGGAGAGCAGCGAGGATCCGCAGGTGCGCAAGGTGGCGCCGCGGCTGTTGGCGGCGCTCGAGCGCGCCACCAAGCTGTGCGCCGAGACCCTGGCCTACGCCAGAAGCGAGCCCCCGGAGCTGGCGCGGGCGCGGTTTCGCCTCGCCCCCTTGGTCGACACCTGCGCCGAGACGGCGCCGAACCCCGGCCGGGGCTGGCGGCTCAGAAACGAGGTGCCCTACACCTTGGAGGTCGACGCCGACCGCGATCAGCTCTACCGCGTCTTCGCCAACCTGTTCTCCAACGCGGCCGAGGCGATGGCCGATCACGGCGGGCTCGTCGCCGTGCGGGCTTGGCGCGAACCCGGCCGCGTCGTCGTCGAGATCGCCGACACCGGTCCGGGGCTGCCGGCGGCGGTGCGCGAGCACCTGTTCGAGGCCTTCGTCGGCACCGCCCGGCCCGGCGGCACCGGCCTCGGCCTCCACATCGCCCGCGACGTCGCCCGCCGCCACGGCGGCGACCTCGTCCTCGCGCGCACCGGCACCGACGGTACCGCCTTTCGCCTGTTCTTGAAGGACCCGGCGTGAGCCCCGTCACGTTCCGTGCAACCCGTTGGCGGATAAAGGAAAAATGCCACTGTGGCTTCGTTTCGCCAACGCGCCGCGACCACCACCGGGCCGGGGCCGCGCCGAGCTCGCGCGCGCCCGAGCGCAGGTTACGCCGCGGCGGCGGGAGCGGCTAGGAGGAATTTCGGCCTACGGGAGGCGGCCGGCGGCCGCGGCGCTCGCCCGCCTCGCGGCGTTCGCCGCGCCCTTGGCGCATGAACCGCACGTGAAACACTTGGAAACTCGTCCTTCATTATAAGTTTTACTTCTTAACGAGGCGGCTTTCGGCGCGTCGTGTTTCTGCAATTGCGCGGAGAGAGGGGCACCGACGGGCGATGGAAGCGCTGACCGAATTCCTGACACGTATCGTCGCGCAGTTTCAGTCGGCGACGCTGGGCTTTCTCATCGGCGGCATGGTCATCGCCGCCCTCGTCCTCGCGATCGTGCTCGCCGGGTTCGCCGCCGGGAAAAAGGCCGGCGAGATGGGCCGCACCACCGCCATCTGGCCGATCGTCAAGGAGACGCTGCAGGGCGGCGCGCTGACCGCGCTGCTCC
>CAZCVH010000045.1:0-2550 GCA_964502115.1 uncultured Geminicoccaceae bacterium | reverse complement strand
ATCTGGCCGATCGTCAAGGAGACGCTGCAGGGCGGCGCGCTGACCGCGCTGCTCCTGGGCCTGGCCCTCGGCCTTCTCACCCGGCCGGAGCGGGTCGTCGAGAGCTTCTACGACCCGCTCTTCCGCGGCCTCTTGTCGATCCTGATGCTGATCCTGGGCATGGAGGCCTACAGCCGCCTCGCCGAGCTGCGCCGCGTGGCGCACTGGTACGCTGTCTATGCCGTCGCGGCGCCGCTCGTGCACGGGCTGATCGGCTACGGCCTCGGCTACGTCGCCCACGTCACCACGGGCTTCAGCCCCGGCGGCGTGATCCTTTTGGCCGTCATCGCCGCCTCGAACTCGGACATCTCTGGGCCGCCGACGCTGCGCGCCGGCATCCCGACGGCGAACCCCTCGGCCTTCATCGGCTCGTCGACGGGCATCGGCACGCCGGTCGCCATCGCGATCGGCATCCCGCTCTTCATCGCCCTCGCCGAGCAGGTGTTCGGGCTGTGAGCGGGCGGCGGCCGCCGCAGCCCGCGGGCGCGGCGGCCTCAGCTCGTCCGCGTGAACTTGTGCGGCCGCAGGATCTCGACGTCCTGCAGGTAGGTGACGCCGGAGTAGTTGCCGAAACAGGTGTCGGCCACCTCCGTGGCGATCCGTTCGGCGGCCGTCGCGTCGCCGACGATCACCTCGATCTTCACGTTCGAGAAGGCCTCCACGACCGTCGTGCGGGCCTCGGAGCGGACGTTGCGACTGCCTTTGCCGCCGGCGCTGGTCACCGTGTAGCCGGTGGCGCCGGCGTCTTCGAGAAGCTCGAGGACCCGATCGAGGATCAGCTTCTCGGTGATGATCACCACCTTCTCGGCTTTATGCGTCATCGGCCGGCTCCTCCTGCGCCTGTGAAATTATCTGCGATAAGAATAACCATGCTCAGCTCGTTCTGATAAATTATTCGAAATTATAATATAGCTTGGAGACGAAGTGAGAAATTCGGCGATAGCGCGCGTGGTTCGTCTTAAAGGCCGTCATTTCAATTAGGCGGAACCGTCCGGGGCCGATGCTGTCAAGGGCGGGGCGCGACCTGGCCTCTGCCGGGGGTGGCGCCGGGTTCCGGCTCCCGCTCGATGCCGAGCTTCCGACCGGTGCCGGCTCAGAACAGGTTGGCGACGAATCCCGCGGCGGCACCGGCGGCCGCGCCCGAGGCGGCGCCCACGGCCGCGCTCTTCAATACGTCGTCGCCGCGAATCGCGGCGGCGGTGGCGGAGCCGGCCGCGCCTCCGGCGGCGCCGACCGCCGCGTCGCGCCCCGCGCCGCTGCCGCAACCGGTGAGCAGCGCGCCCGCCAGGGCGAGAGCGGCGAGGCGCGTCGAGAACTTGGCCACGGTTCGTCTCCTCAAGGGCAGGGAAAGGCGGCGACGGCCGCGCGGAAGAGGGCGTCGATCGCCGGCTCGGCGAGATGAGCCGGGTGCAGCTCGGCCCAGTCGAGGAAGATTTCGCGCATCTCGGCGCGGGGGACCTCGCGCTCGGCGCAGACGGCGTTCGCGATGTTCGGCGACGCCGTGGCGGCGCGGTAGAGCTGCATCGCACCGGTCATGTAGCCGAGGCAAAAGCCCCGGGCGGTGTCGTGCAGCGGATGGCTCGCCGGCACGGTACAGGCGGTCACCAACGCGGTGGCGTCGTCGAGGCGAAAGCTGGCCGCGACCTCGTCGACGTCCTGCGCCGCGGCGAGGCCGGCCCAGCCGATGACCACCGAGATGACGAAGAGGCGCCGCATCCGTTCGCTCCACCCACCGAGAGGATGGACCGCTGAGTCGGCTCGAGCCGCGCCCGCGTCAACCTCGCCGGCCGGCTGAACCATCGCGCGAGCGACGTTTTCGCCTCACCCCTCGCGGAAGGCCTGGTCGCTGAGGTTCAAGATCCGGTCGGTGAGGTAGGAGAGGATGCTGCGCTCGCCGACGTGGAGTTCGACGTCGACCAGCATGCCCGGCACCAGCGGGTAGGCGACGCCGTCGCGCTCGAGGCTGGCGCGGTCGGTGGCGACGACGGCGGTGTAGCTGGTCTCGCCGCTCCGCTCGTCGGTGTTGGCGTCGGCGGCGATCCGCACGATCTGCCCGTCGAGCCGCCCGAAGCGCAGGTAATCGAGCGCCATCACCTTGACCGTCGCGTCCTGGCCGACATGGACGCGGCCGATGTCGCGCTGGGGGACCTCGGCCTCGACCAGGAGCGGTCCGTTCACCGGCACCACCCGCATCAACGGGGCGTGGGCGGCGAAGCTCTGGCCCGGGTTGGTGATCGCGACGTCCTTGACGATGCCGTGGACGGGAGCGCGCAGCTCCAGCTCGCCGAGCAGCTTGCGCTGACGGGCGACCTTCTGGCCGAGATCGGCGAGTTCGGCGCGCGCCGTGGTGAGCCGTTCGCGCAGTTCGCTCTCGCGGTCCGCCACGACGCCGGCACGGGCAGCCTCGGCTTCGTCGATCGCGGCGCGGGCGGCGGCGGCGGCGCGCTCGGCGACGGCGAGCTCAGATCGGAAGAGCACACGTCTGAACTCCAGTCACGTGAAACGATCTCG
>CAZCVH010000044.1:0-12066 GCA_964502115.1 uncultured Geminicoccaceae bacterium | reverse complement strand
GGGAGCGGTCGACGTCGCGGCCGAGCACGCCCACCGCCGCGCCCTCGCACGCGAGCCGGAGCGCCACCGCCCGGCCGATGCCGGCGCTGGCCCCGGTCACCAGCGCCACCCTGCCGCCCAGGTCGTACATCGTCCGCTCCCTGCCGCTTGGGGCAGGGTAGGAGGGCGGCTCGAAGGGTCAATCGCGCCGCGCCGCGCGCCGTCCTAGGCTCGCGGCCATGACGACCCACGACGCCGAAGACGACCCGCGCAACGACGCCTTGCTGATTTGGGTAAACGGCACGCTGAAGCCGAAGGCCGAGGCGGTGGTCTCGGTCTACGACGCCGGCTTCATGCTCGGCGACGGCGTCTGGGAGGGGGTGCGCCTCCACAACGGGCGCTGGGCGTTCCTCGACGCTCATCTCGACCGGCTGTTTCAGGCCGCTAAGGTGCTGGCGCTCGACCTCGGCACGGACCGCGCCGGGCTGAAGGCGGCGCTCGACGCCACCGCCGCCGCCAACGGCATGACCGACGACGCCCACGCCCGGCTGATGGTGACGCGCGGGCCGAAGGCGCGACCCTTCCAGCACCCGAGCCTCAGCCGCGAGGGGCCCACCGTCGTCATCATCTGCGAGCACAGCAGGCCGACGCCGCCGGCGCGCGGCATCCGGCTCGCGACGGTGCCGATCGTGCGCGGCGGCCCGATGAGCCAGGACCCCAAGCTCAACTCGCACTCCAAGCTCAACTGCATCCTCGCCGGCCTGCACGCGAGCGCAGCGGGCGCCGACGAGGGGTTGATGCTCGACCCCCTCGGCTTCGTGAACACGACGAACTCGTGCAATGTGGTTTTCGTGCGCCGGGGCGAGTTGTGGACGTCGACCGGCGACTACTGTTTGTGCGGCATCACCCGCGGCAACGTCATCCGCATCGCGGACGAGAACGGCGTCGCGGTGCACGAACGCAACTTCTCGCTGGTGGAGGCCTACGACAGCGAGGAGGCGTTTTTGACCGGCAGCTTCGGCGGCCTCACGCCGGTGGCCAGCCTCGACGGCCGGCCGATCGGTGACGGTGGCGCGGGGCCGGTGACGCGGCGCCTGCAGGCGCTCTACGCCGAGCTCGTCGAGCGGGAGACGAGCGGATGAGTGACGGGATCCGCCGGATCGCCATGTGGTCGGGGCCGCGCAACCTCTCGACCGCGCTGATGCGCAGCTTCGAGAACCGCGCCGACACCGCGGTCTGGGACGAGCCCTTCTACGCCGCGTTCCTGCGGGCGGGCGGCATCGACCACCCGTTGCGCGACGAGGTCATCGCCGCCTACGAGGCGGACCCCGCGCGCGTCGCCGCCGCCTGCCTCGAACCGGCGCCGGCGGGAGCACCCGTCTTCTACCAAAAGCACATGACCCACCACATGCTCGCAGACTTCCCGCTGGACTGGACCGCGGGCATCACCAACGCCTTTTTGATCCGCCGGCCCGAGGCGGTGGTCGCGAGCTATCAGGTCAAGCGCGAGCGCGCCACGCTGGACGATCTCGGCTTCGTCCGCCAGCGCGAGCTGTTCGACGACATCGCTCAGCGCACGGGGGCGGTGCCGCCGGTCGTCGATGCCGACGCCATCCGCCGCGACCCCGAGACCACGCTCACCAAGCTCTGCGCCGCCCTCGCGATCCCGTTCGATCCGGCGATGCTCGCCTGGCCGCTCGGACCGCGGGCGAGTGACGGGCTGTGGGCGACGCACTGGTACGATGCCGTGGAGCACTCCACCGGCTTCACCCCGCCGCCGCGCACGCCCGCTCTCGACGACGCCGGCCGCCGCCTCGCCGAAGCGGCGCGGCCGTTCTACGCCGCGCTCGCGGCTCACACGCTTTGACCACCGTCGCCGCGACCCGGCGCAGCGTCGCCGTCCGAACCCGGTCACGCCACGCGGGCGGTGGGTCCGGCACTATCGCGACGGTCGAAGACGATCCGAGTTCGACGGCTGCGGCGCGGCCGCCGTACCGATAAGGTCGTCGTTATCGTCGCGAGCGGGGCGTACACCTTCATGTCCGCTCGCCGGGCTGGCGAGCGGCCAGGCCGCAGGTCGGCGTCCGTCGACGGCCCAGGCGGTGCAGGCTGGACCTACGGAGCGCGGGCAGGCGCGAGCGACGCCGGGCCGCGTCAGCCGCCTGAGGAGCCCTGCTGACCCTCTTGCTTCTCCTGCAGCAGCGCCTGGATCGCCGAGTTGACCTCCTGGTCGTTTTCGGCGGCAGCGTAGATGGCGTTGTATTCCTCCACGCTCAAGCCTTCGTCCTCGACCGCTTGCATCATTTCTTCTTGAGCCTGAGTCCTGATGTCCTGGGCCGCGGACTCGTCCTCGGCGCCTTGCAGTTCCGAGGCGTATTTGCGCCCGATCTCGTTCACGGCGAGGGCGGCCTCGGCGAACTGCTCGAGCTGCTGATCGCTGATGTCCTCCGCCGCCGGCGGCTGCGCCTGGGGCGCCTGGTCTTGGTCCTGGGCGGCGGCCGGCGCGGCGAGGCCGAGCGCGAGCAGGGCTGCGGCGGCGGTGACGGTGAAGCGGCTGGGCATGTCGCTCTCCTGCCAGTTGAGGGCCCGGGGAATGGACCACGTCCCGCGGCAAAGCCGCAAGGCGACCAAGGTTCCCGGGCGTCGTGGGAATGTCGCACCGCTCGATCGCCCCACCGATCGCGCTACAATGTCGTCTGGAACGATGAAGGAGGAAATGATGGCGTTCGTGAGTTGGGCCGTCGCCACGGCGGCCACGCTGAAGGGGATCACGCTCGGGCTCGCCGTCGGCGCCGCCGCCGCGGTCCGTCATCAGCGCAAGCACCGCGGAGGTGAGCGATGATCCTGCGTCAGAGCGCCAACGCCGCCGTTCACGTCGCCGGCGGCTTCGCGATCGGGATGTTGATCGCCAGCGTCGCGGCGCTGCTTCGAGAGCGGCGCGCTCAGGCGCACGAGGCTCCACTTGATCCCCCGCGCGACTGACCGGGTGTGTCGTCGTCGGCGGCCGGAGGCGGACCGCGGAGCGCGGCGTCAGTCGATCAAGCCGACCCTTCGGCGATCCTCGTCCTCGCGCAACTCGAAGTCGCGACCGGCATAGGTGGCGCCGGCGGCGGTGCACAGCCAAGCGATGGCACGCGCCGCCCATTCCGGCGGGATGTGCACCGCCGGATCGAGCCGGCTCACCCGATTGATCCTCGACTCTCTGATCGCGACCTGCATCTCGGTGGCGACGGTACCGGGGCTGAGGCCGACGACGCGGATCCCCTCGCCGCCGTATTCGAGATGGGCGCAACGCGTCAGCATGAGCGCGGCGGCCTTGCCCGCGCAGTAGTGGCTCCAGCCCTCGAGCGCGTTGACCGCGGCGCCGGAACTCACGTTGACCACGGTGCCGCCGCCCTGGGCCCGCATCACCGAAAGCGCGGCGCGCAGGCCGTGATAGACCCCCTTGGCGTTGACGTCGAAGGCATCGGCCCAGGCCTCGGGGTCGCTGTCGGCGAGATGGGTGATGGGCTCGATCGCACCGGCGTTGTTGACCATGACGTCGAGCCGTCCGAACGCGTCGCAGGCGTGCGCCACCACGGCTTCGACATCGCCGTAGACGAGGACGTCGCCCGGCTGCGCCGCCGCCTCGCCGCCGCTGTCGCGGATCTCGCGCGCGACCGCCTCGATCGCTTCACCCGTGCGCGCGGTCAGTACGAGCTTGGCACCCCGGCGTGCGAACTCGCGCGCGGTGGCGGCGCCGATACCCCGGCTGGCGCCGGTGATCACGGCGACCTTGCCCGTCAATTCGTCCATAGCTCTCCGTCCCGGCTCAGGTGCCGACGTGCAACGGTGCCACCATGCCTTCGAGCGTCGCCAGGACCGAGAGCGGCGTCAGCTTGCCGGTACGCGGGTTCGCCTCGCTCGGCACGCCCTCGATGGTCGTCGTGAAGCGGGTGCTGTCGGCGTCGACCTCGATGGTGTGGGTGTTGCGGGTGACGCTCGGATCGGCCCAAATCTCGATGGTGGTGCGGTCCGGGCCGATACCGGCCAGCGCCAAGGCGGCGGCGACGTTGACGTTGGCGGGAAAGCCCTTGGCCGCCTCCCGCGCGCTGCCGGCGAAGACGCGGGTGGGCTCGGTGATCGCCGCCGCGTCGATGCCGCGCTCTTCGAGATAGGGCGCACCGGCGAGGCCTCGGGGCGGCTTGCGGGTGCGCATGGTGACGCTGTGGATGGTGCCCTGCGCCGCGGCGCGTACGGCGTCGAGCCCCGAAAGCGCGCCCGAGGGCACGTGGATGCGGCCACCGGTGCGGCGGGCGAGCTCGATCAGATCGTCGTGCGCCAGGAGCGCGCCCACCGAAAGCGTCACCAAGGCGCGCCCCGCCGCCAGCGTCGGCACGGCGACGTCCCGAAACACCGGGGCGGGCAGGGCCTCGACCACGACGTCGGCGTCCGCCGCGAGGGCGTCGAGCACCACCACCGCCGGCGGCGTCGCCAGCGGCGCCACCCGTTCCTCGGCCCGGCGCCGGTCGCGGGCGCTCACGGCGACCAGCCGCCAGCCGGCCATACCCTGGTCGAGGCGCTGCACCACCGGCCAGCCGATCGCACCGAGCCCGGCGACGGCGACGGTGCGCTGGTTCATAAGATCCCCTCTCGCGGCGGCGACGATGCCGCAGCCTGCGCCAGGGTAGGGACGTCCGCAAGCTTGCGGGTCGGCGCCGGGGTGACCAAGCTCGCGCGATGTCGAACGAGCCGGCCAAGCGCGTGCGCCGCGCTCCCCTGTCGCGGGCGGAGCGGCGCCATCTCTGGTGGGCGGCGCCGCCGCTCGCGGTGTTCGCGCTCGCCAACCTCCTGTTCGATCTCATCGGAGGCGGCTACACCGCCATCGGCCGCCAGCTGATCGGCGCCGCCGACGGCGACGGGGAAGCCTACCGCGAGGCGGTGGTCGTGGCGGCGGCGCTGGGCTGGGCGGCGCTGGCGCTGGTCTTCGTTCTCGTCGGTGCCGGCGTCGCGGTGGCCGCGTGGCGGATCTTGAGCGCGCGCGTGCGCGGCCGCGCCCGGGTGCCGTTCCTGCTCTTCATCGCCGCCGTCGCCGCCGGCAATCTCGGCCACCTGTTCGTCGTCGACCGCGCCGAGACGGCGCTGCGCGGTATCTTCTCGGTCACCCTCGAGGCCCTCGAGGCCGAGCCGATGGTGGGCGCGGGCGAAGCGGCCGCGGCGCGCGGCGTGGTCGCCCTGATCAACCTGATGAGCGGGATCGTCCCGGCGGTGTTCCTCGGCGCCGCCGTCGCCACCACGCTGCCGCCGCTCGCCGGCTGGAGCGAGGTGACGCTGGCCCGCCGCGCCCGGCAGATTCACCAGGTCGTGGCCCTCGCCGCCGCCTTCATGGTGGCGGGCGTGCTTCACATGGGAGCGTGGACCCAGCTCGCCGGTGCGACCCTCGCGACCGAGGCCCACCACGCCTTCGATCTGGTGGCGGTGGCGGTCACCCTGTTCTGGGGTGCGGTCTTCACGGCGATGATCGCGAGCTTCTACCTGCCGATGGGCATGCGCCTCGCCGAGCTCGCCGACGGCGTGATGGACGAGCTCGGCGTCGAGATGGCCGAGCGCCGCGACTGGCTCGCCGCGCGCGGGCTCTCCTTCGAGCCGAGCCAGCAGTTGCCGCAGATCGTCGCCGTCGCCGCGCCGCTGCTCGCCGGCCCGGTCAGCGGCGCCATCGGCGCCGCGGCGGAGCGGATGGCGTTCTGACGGCTGTGCCGGAGCCGTCGATCCGTGAGGACGACGCCTCGGCCGCGATCACGCCAGCCCGCCGACGATCCGTTCGTGCAAGGGGTTGAAGCCCGCGCGGTCGACCAGTTCCGCCGGGTGTTCGACGTCCCAGATCGCGAGGTCCGCGCGCTTGCCGCCCTCCAGCGTGCCGAGTTCGCCGCCGAGGCCGAGGGCGCGGGCGGCGATCCGCGTGGTACCGGCGAGCGTCTCCGCCGGGGTCAGACCGAAGACCGTGCAGGCCATGTTCATGGCCACGAGGAGCGAGGTGAGCGGCGACGAACTCGAATTGCAGTCGGTCGCCACCGCCATCGCGACACCGAGCGTACGCAGCCGCGCCACCGGCGGCTTGCGCGTCGCGGCCGGCGTGTCGACGGCGCCGGGTAGCAGCACCGCGACCGTGCCGGCCCCGGCCATCGCCGCGGCGCCGGCGTCGTCGAGATGCTCCAGGTGGTCGGCGGAGAGCGCCTCGAACCGCGCCGCGAGCGCGCCGCCGTGGCCGTTGGCGAGGTGATCGGCGTGCAGCTTCACCGGCAGCCCCAGGGCCTGGGCGGCGGCGAACAGCCGTGCCACCTGAGCGGCGTCGAAGGCGCCCGGCCGCAGACAGGCGTCGACGGCGTCCACCAGCCCGTCGTCGGCGAGCGCCGGCAGCACCTCGCGGACGACGAAGTCGATGTAGCCGTCGGCATCGCCGGCGTATTCGTCCGCCACCGCCCGCGCGCCCAAAAACGTCGTGCGCTCGCGGATCGCGCGGTGCTCGGGCAGATGGCGCGCGACCAGCAGCATCCGGCGCTCGGTGTCGAGATCGAGGCCGTAGCCGCTCTTGACCTCGACGGTCCCGACGCCTTCGGCGATCAGGCGATCCAGCCGCCGCAGCGCGCCGTCGAGGAGGGTGTGCTGCGAGGCGGCGCGGGTGGCGGCGACGGTGGCGCGGAGCTGGTCGCCGGCGGCGACGATGTCGTCCTCGGACCCGCCCGCGAAGTGTTGCTCGAAGTCGTGCGCCCGCTCGTCGGCGAAGACGAGATGGGTGTGACAGTCCACCAGCGCCGGCGTCACCAGCCGGTCGTCGAGGCGCCACTCGGGCCAGCGCTTGTAGGCGGCGGGCAACGCCCGGCGCGCGCCGACCCAGTCGATCCAGCCGTCGGCGACCGCGACCGCGCCGTCGTCGATCAGGCCGTAGGCTCCGCCTCCGGCGGCCATGGTCACGAGGCGGGCGCGGGTGAGGACGTAGGTCATGTGAGCCGGTGGCGTCGTCGGGTCGTTCGTCGGTACGGGCGGCGCTCGCGCCGGTCAACGGTGGGCGCGCGCGACTCCACTTCGCGGCTCGCGGCGGCCTGGCCGTGCCGCCCGGTCGCGCTGGCGGGACCGCTCAGACGCGCGCTTTCAGCGGCGGCACGATGGCGGTGTCGAGGAGCGAGAAGTGGTCGGCGCCGGCGACGTCCGTGCGCTCGACCTCGCAGCCGGCGCCGCGGACGAGCTCGGCGTAGGCGTCCGACTGCGCCCGCCAAGCGGGGGGTTCGGCGGCGCCGGCGGTGACGCGCACCGGCAGCGGGCTCGTCGGTGGGTAGGCGAGCGCGTTGTTGCGGCGGGCCACTTCGGGCGTGAGGCGAATCTCGTCGTTGATGGCGAGGTCGAGTGCCGCCTCGGGTTCGTAGATGCCGCTCGCCAGCTCCGCCCAATAGATCGCAAGGCGTCCCCGCGGGCCCGGATCGTGCAGCAGCATCGCCGCCAGATGCGCCCCGGCGCTGTGACCGGCGAGCGCGATGCCGTCGGTGCGCAGGCCGAGTTCGCCGGCGTGCTCGGCGAGATGGGCCATGAAGGCGCGCATCTCGGCGACGATGGCGTCGAGGGTGACCTGCGGGCAGAGGTCGTAGTTGACGACCAGCCCGGCGAAGCCGGCGGCGACCGCCGGCTCGACGACGAAGCTGTGCTCGTCCTTGTCCAGCGCCCGCCAGTAGCCGCCGTGGAGGAACACGAAGGCCGGGTGCGGCGGTGTCGTCGCCGGGCGGAACAGATCGAAGGTCGCCTTCGGCTGCGGGCCGTAGCGGCGATCGCGGATGCCCGCCAGCCGCAGCCGCGCGGCGCGCGAGCGCTGAGCGTAGCCGGCGAGGTAGTTCTGTGCCACGGCGTCGCCGACGGCGAGGCGGGGGTTGAGCTGGGCCTCGCGGGCGGCCGGGGCGAGTCTGCGCCAGTCCGTCGCCATGTCGGTCTCCTTCCGTCGCTGCCGTCCGTACCGTGGCGCGTCGACGCCGGGCTGAAAAGCGTCGCGCAACCCACCGCCCCCGCGGCGCGTTTTCACGACAAACCGCACGGGAGGTGCATCATGAACCGCGATACCGAGTTGTTGAAGGAACGCGCCGAAGCGCAGCTGCGCGAATGGAAAGGCCGGCTCGAGGCTTGGCAGGCCAAGCTGGACCAGCACAAGCTCGAGGCCGAGCAGAGCTCGCGCGAGACGCTGGCGAGCCTGCGCGAGCAAGTCGATCAGGTCCGAGAGCGCCTCAACCAGCTGGAGAACCAGGGCCGCGACGCCTCGGGCGAACTCCGCAAGCACTTCGACCAGGCGTGGAACAAGCTCGAGGACGGCTTCGAGAAGGCGCGGCGGCGCTTCGAACGCTGACGCCGCGGCGTACGCCGTCCCCGTCGCGCCGCACGACGGCGCTGGACGGGGACGGCGGTTTGCCGTTGGATGCGCTCGACCGCTGTCGCCGGAGGTCGCCATGGCGCACCACGTTCTGCCCGCGTCGCCCGAGACGTGCTTTTGGGGCTTCTTCGCCGCCGACACCGCGCCGGTGTTGCACGTCGCCAGCGGCGACGAGGTGACGGTCGAGGCCCTGCCGGCGGGCGGGTTGGACGACCTTCATCCCGACGCCGCGCGCCGCCTGGGCGAGCACCGCGCCACGCTCGAAGGGCTCGAACGCGTCAAAGGGCCCGGCGTCCACATCATGAACGGTCCCGTGCACGTCGAAGGTGCGGTGCCCGGTGACGTCCTTCAGGTCGAGATCCTGGCGAGCCGGCCGCGGCAGGACTGGGGCTTCGCCAAGATCATCCCGCTGTTGGGGACCTTGCCCGAGTATTTCGAACGGTTCGGGCGCTGGTTCGTCGACATCGATCTCGATGCCGGCGACGCCGTCCTGCCCTGGGACACACGGCTGCCGCTCGATCCCTTTTTCGGTGTCCTGGCGGTCGCCCCGCCGGCGGCGTGGGGGGCGATCGACACCGCGCAGCCGCGCGCCCACGGCGGCAACATGGACAACAAGGAGCTGCGGCCGGGTGCCACGCTCTACCTGCCCGTCTTTCAGGACGGCGCGCTGTTCTCGGCCGGTGACGGCCACGGCCTGCAGGGCGACGGCGAGGTCTGCGTCACCGGCCTGGAGACCGCGCTCGCCGGTCGCTTCCGCTTGACCGTGCGCAAGGACCTCGAGGCCGATCTGCCGTTCGCCGAGACCGCCGACCACCTGATCTCGATGGGCTTCGACGCCGATCTCGACGACGCCGCCAAGACCGCGGTGCGCCGCATGATCGATCTGATCTGCGAGCGCACCCTGCGCACGCGCGAGGAGGCCTACGTGCTCGCCAGCCTCGCCGCCGACTTCGAGGTCACCCAACTCGTCGACGGCGAGAAGGGGATCCACGGCCTGATCGCCAAGTCGGCGCTTTGAGCGGGCGATGGCGGTCTCGCACGCCCGCGTCGAAGCGCGGCCCGCGCTCGCGGGCGAGCGCCTGGATCCGCGCTACGTCGCCCGTCGCCGCGGGGTCGAGCGCGACCACGAGACCCAGGTGTTCGGCCAGAGCCGCACCGGCTTCAACATCGAGAACGCGCGCCTGCTGAAGGCGCTGATCGCGAACGTGATCCGGCTGTCGATGCTGGAGGGCCGCGGCCGACGCAACGCCACCGCGGTGCAACTGCGTCACCACCGCGTCGCGAGCCCCCGCCTGCCGGCCGGCTTCGACGGCTTCCGCGTCCTGCAGGTGAGCGATCTCCACGCCGACATGAGCGGGCCGGCGCTCGCCCGCACGGCCGAGCTCGCCGCCGCGGTCGGCGCCGATCTGTGCGTGCTCACCGGCGATTTCCGCGGCGCCACCGCGGGGCCGTTCGAGCTCGCGCTACGCGAGGTCGAACGTCTATTGCCGGCGTTGCCGACGCCGGTCTACGCCGTCCTCGGCAACCACGATTCGATCGATATGGTGGCGCCGCTGGAAGCCATGGGCGTGCGCTGTCTGGTCAACGAATCCGTGGTGCTCGTTCGCGGCGGCGACGCGATCCACCTCGCCGGCGTCGACGACGCCCATTTCTATCGTATGGACAGTCTCGACCACGCCCTCGCCGACGTCCCGCCCGAGGCGTTCACCATCCTGCTCTCCCATACCCCGGAGCTGTGGCGACAGGCGGCGCACAGCGACGTCGACCTGATGCTGAGCGGGCACACCCACGGCGGCCAGATCTGCCTGCCGGGCGGCGTTCCCGTGTTCTTGAGCGCGAAGCTACCGCGCCGGCTCGGGCGCGGCGCCTGGCGCCACCACGGCCTCGTCGGCTATACCGCGGTGGGGTGCGGCGCCTGCGTCGTGCCGGTGCGCTTCAACTGCCCGCCCGAGATCACGCTGCACGCCCTCGAGCGGGGCGAGGCTCAATAGGGGCGATCACGCACGTTCAGATAGTATAGCAGCCGCGACAGCGCCAGCTCGCCGACGAAGAAGATCACCGTGACGGCGAGGACGTCGAGCACGCCCAGCCCGAGGGTACGCGCGACGGCCAGCGCCGGAAGCAGGGACTCCGGGACCTGATCGAGCCCGAAGGCCTGGCCGCTCGACGGCACGCCGAGACGCCGCTTGGTGAAACTCGAGGCGGCGTCGCCGGCCAGCGCGGTGAGGGCCACCACCGCGCCGAGCCCGGCGCCGACCCCGAGCAGCCAGCCCGCCAGCGTCGTCGCGGCGACCGCGCCGACGAGGCCGCGCCAGGTCTTCGAGCGGCCCAACAGCGGCCGCCCGTCGCGCCAGCGCCGGCCGCCGTCCAGCGGCCATGCGCCGGTGTCGCCGAGGAGGCGAGCGAGCAAGACCGGCGTGCCGTTCGCCACCAGCAGCAGGACGAGCAGGATGGTGACGGCGCCAGTGGCGATGGCCGGGGCCCTCCCGCGGACGCCGCGTCAGGCGCTCGAGCGCGGCGTGGCGACCGCCGCCGCCGCGCCGAGTGCCCCCGCCGCGAGCCGACGGTGCCGACCACGGCCGGTGCCGGCGGTCGCGGTGAGCCCCTGCTCGACCCGCTCCGCCCGGCGTCGCTCTCGCTGGTTCATCCGCCGCCCCTTCGCTCAGCTGGTCGTCAGCGTCCGTGAGCCGACGCGCGGCGTCAAGCTGGCAGCGGATCGGGCTGACGTCCGCACGAACGCCACGGCAGGCCGAGCGGGAGCGCGCCGCGACGCTGCCGCTGCAGCGCGCGCCGCGCTCGCGCGGGTTGGCGGCGGCGGTGAGAGGAAGACGGAGGACCAGGAACGCGAGGAGGGCATCAACCGCCGCGCCCGCGGCCTCGCGGTAGTTGACCGGCCCCTCGATCAGCGACGCGCCGATCGTGCGGCGCGGGTTCGACGAGCGGTAGGGGTCCTGGAAAACGATCTGGACGCGGCGGCGGTGCGGGCGCAGCGCGCGGGTGGAGAGGGTCGCCAGGTCGTGGCCCTCGAGGAGGATGCGGCCGGCGGTCGGCGCGATCAGCCGGGCGATGCAGCGCGCCACCGTCGACTTGCCGGAGCCCGATTCGCCGACGATGCCGACGATCTCGCCGGCGTCGACGCGCAGATCGACGCCCTCGACCGCGGGCACCGCCGCGTTGCCGCCGCCGATGCCGTTCATCCACGGCTCGCGCACCCCGAGCGCCAGCGAGGTCGCGACCGCGGCGTCGACCGCGTTGCCGCCGGCTCGCAGCAGCTCGGCGCCGGCGCCGAGCTGCTGCGAGCCGGCGGCAACGCGGTCGACGCCGCGGTCGCGACCTCGCTGGCGCTCGGGGTGCGCGAGCCGTGGATGAACGGCATCGGCGGCGGCAACGCGGCGGTGCCCGCGGTCGAGGGCGTCGATCTGCGCGTCGACGCCGGCGAGATCGTCGGCATCGTCGGCGAATCGGGCTCCGGCAAGTCGACGGTGGCGCGCTGCATCGCCCGGCTGATCGCGCCGACCGCCGGCCGCATCCTCCTCGAGGGCCACGACCTGGCGACCCTCTCCACCCGCGCGCTGCGCCCGCACCGCCGCCGCGTCCAGATCGTTTTCCAGGACCCCTACCGCTCGTCGAACCCGCGCCGCACGATCGGCGCGTCGCTGATCGAGGGGCCGGTCAACTACCGCGAGGCCGCGGGCGCGGCG
>CAZCVH010000043.1:0-12245 GCA_964502115.1 uncultured Geminicoccaceae bacterium | reverse complement strand
CCACCGAGATCTACACTCTTTCCCTACACGACGCTCTTCCGATCTATCGTCGCGGCGCTCGCCACCGCGGTCGAGCGCGGGCTCGACGCCGACGCCGTCGCCGCGCGGCGCGCACGCTTCGGCGCCAACCGGCTCGAGGTCGCGCGCACCAGCGGCTGGGCCTCGGCGCTGCGCGACCAGCTGGTGAGCGTGCCGATCGCGCTCTTGGCCGGCTCCGCCGGGCTGTCGGCGGCCACCGGCTCGCGCCTCGACGCCGGCGCCATCGGCGCCGTCGTCGCGCTCAACACCGTCATCGGCCTGGTGACGGAGCAGGGCGCGGAGCGCGCCATCGCGGTGCTGCAGCGCTCGGCCGACCCACGCTGCCGGGTGCGCCGGGGCGGCCGCGACCAGCTGATCGAGGCCGCCGACCTCGTTCCCGGCGACGTCCTGGTCCTGGAGCGCGGCGGCTTCGTCGCCGCCGACGCCCGGCTGGTGGCGACGCGCGAGCTCACCCTCGGCGAGGCCGGTCTCACCGGCGAGAGCGGGGCGGTGGCCAAGGACGCGAGCTGCCGGCTCGACCCCGACACCCCGCTCGGCGACCGCCGCAACATGGTCTTCGCCGGTACCGCGGTGATCGGCGGCCACGGTCTCGCCGTCGTCACCGCCACCGGCACCGCCACCGAGATGGGCCGCGTCCAGGGCCTCGTGGCCGCCTCGGCGCCGCCCGCGACCCCCCTGCAGCGCGAGCTCGACCAGCTCGGCAGCCGCCTCGCGCTGGTCTTCGCGGGCCTCTGCGGGCTGGTCTTCGTGCTCGGGCTCGCCCGCGGCCAGGGCGTGCTGGCGATGCTGAAACTGGCCGCCTCGATCGCGGTCGCCGCCGTGCCCGAGGGCCTGCCGACGGTGGCGACCACGACGCTGGCCCTCGGTGTGCGCAAGATGCGCGACAAGGGCATCCTGGTGCGCCGGCTCGACGCGGTCGAGACGCTGGGCGAGGTCGAGACCATCTGCTTCGACAAGACCGGCACGCTCACCGAGAACCGCATGGCGCTCACCCGTGTCGACGTCGGCGACGGCCTGACGGCGCCGCGCAGCGACGACGCGCGCCACCGTCGCCTGCTGGCCACCGCGGTGCTGGCGAGCGAGGCCCGGCTCCAGGTCGGTGCCACCGATCCCGCCGCCGACGCCTCGGCCACCGAGCGCGCGCTGGTGGAGGGGGCGGTGGGCGTGGGCGTGGACCTCGACGCACTGCTCACCACCAGCCCGCGCATCGACTTCACCGGGCGCAGCGAGACCCAGCCCTTCGTGGTGAGCCGGCACCGCGGCCCCGCGGGCGACGCGGGCGTCGCGGTCAAGGGCGGGCCGCAGGCGGTGCTGGCGCTTTGCGACCGCGTCGATGACGGCGACGGCGAGCGGTCGCTCGACGATGAGGCGCGCGCCGCGCTCGACCGCGCCAACGAAGCCATGGGCCGCCGCGGCCTGCGCGTTCTGGCGGTGGCCCGCGGCGAGACTGCCGACGCCGTCGCCGACGAGCGTCTGGTCTGGCTGGGGCTGACCGGTCTCGCCGATCCCCCGCGCGCGGGTATGGCCGAGACGATGGCGGCCTTCCGCCGCGCCGGGACGAGCACGGTCATGGTGACGGGCGATCAAAGCGGCACGGCCTACGCCGTCGCCGAACAGCTCGACCTCGCCGGCGGGCGCCCGGTGCGGGTGCTGGACGCCGGTGACATCGCCAAGCTCGACCGCGAGACGTTGGCGGCGCTGGCGGCGCGCACCGACGTCTTCGCCCGGGTGAGCCCGTCGGAGAAGCTCGCCATCGTCCAGGCGCTGCAGGACGCCGGCCGGGTCGTGGCGATGACCGGCGACGGCATCAACGACAGCCCGGCGCTCAAGGCCGCGAACGTCGGCGTCGCGATGGGGCGCGACGGCACCCACGCCGCGCGCGCGGTCGCCGACGTCCTCCTGGAGAGCGACGACATCGCCGCGCTCGAGGACGCCATCGCCGAGGGCCGGGCCATCTACGACAACATCCAGCGCGCGGTGGACTTCCTGGTCGCCACCAACCTGAGCGAGATCGGCGTGTCGGTGGCGGCGTCGCTCGCCGGCCTGCCGCCTCCGCTGACCCCGGTGCAGCTCTTGTGGCTCAACCTCGCCACCGACGTGGCGCCGGCTTTGGGCCTCGCGGTCGAGCCCCCGACCGCCGACATCCTCGAGCGGCCGCCGCGGGCGCGCGACAGCGTGCTGCTCTCGCGCGCGCGCCTGGCGCGGCGGGGCCGCGAGGGGCTCGTCATCACGGCGGCGGCGCTCGCCGGCCAGATCGTCGGCACGCGGCGCTACGGCCCCGGCCCGCGGGCGCGCACCTTGACCCTTTCGACCCTGGTGCTGGCGCAACTGCTGCACGCCTACGGCGCCCGCGCCGGCGACGCGCAGCCGCTCTGGCGTGCGCGCAGCCGCCCCAACCCCGCGCTGCACGCCACGGTCTGGGGCACGATCGCGGTGCAGGCGGCGCTGTCGTTCCTGCCCGCCGGGCGGCGCGTCTTGGGGGTGGTCCGGCCGTCGCTCGGCGACGGGTTGACGGCGGCGGCGCTCGGCGGCGCCTCGCTGGCACTGAACGAGCTGCTCAAGATCCGCGGCGGCGGCCGCGGGCGGGAGACGACCTGATGCGAGGCTCCTTCGTCCACACCTCCGAATCGGTGACGGCGGCGCACCCCGACAAGCTCTGCGACCGCATCAGCGACGCCGTCGTCGACGCCTATCTCGACGCCGATCCGCTGGCACGGGTGAGCGCGGAATGCGTGCTCGCCAACGGCATCATCTTCCTGGCCGCACGCTTCGCGAGCGACGCCGTCGTCGACCTCGGCGAGCTCGCCCGCCGCGAGACCACGGACGTCGGCTACGGCGCGCCCGAGCTCGACCCGCGCCAGCTCAGCGTGATGACGACCTTCGGCACGCTGCCGGCGGCGAGCCGGCTCGAGCGCCTCGACATCGACCCCGACACCGTGCCGGCGGGCCAGCTCGTCACCGCCTTCGGCTTCGCCGCCGACGACACCGCCGATCTGATGCCCGTGCCGATCTGGCTCGCCCATGGCGTCGCGCGGGCGCTGCACGCCGCCGCGCGCGAGCAGCGCGTAGCCGGGCTCAGCCCCGACGCCGTGGCGCAGGTGGCGATCCGCTACGACGGCGAACGCCCGGTGGAGATCGACGCGGTCACCGTCGAGGCCGCGAACTGGCGCGACGACCGCGCGACCTCGCGCGCCTTCGAAGGTGCGGTCCTCGACGACGTCGTCCGTCCCGCCCTGGAGGTGGCGGCGCTGCCGCTGGCGCGCGAGGCGGCGCTGTTGGTGAACCCGACCGGCCCGCCCGAGCCCGGCGGGCCCTACCGCCACACCGGGCTCACCGGCCGCAAGCTCGCCGTCGACACCTACGGCGGCTTCGCCCGCCACGCCGGCTCGGCCCTGAGCGGCAAGGACCCCTGGCGCATCGACCGCAGCGCCTCTTACGCCGCGCGCTGGTGCGCCAAGCTCATCGTCGCCGCCGGGCTGGCGCGGCGCTGCGAGGTCCAGCTGTCCTACCGCACCGATCGGGCGCGGCCGATCAGCGTGCAGGTCCAGAGCTTCGCCAGCGGCGCGGTGGACGACGCGGCGATGGCGGCGCGGCTGGAGGACCGCCTCGACCTCCGCCCGGCGGCGTTGGCGCGCGCTCTCGGCCTCGCCGGCCCCGGGCGGACGCGTTTCGCCGCGCGCGCGGCCTACGGTCAGGTCGGCGGCGGCGCGCCCGAGCCCGGCTGGGAATCGACCGACTCGTCCTCGCTGCTGGTGGACTGACGGTCGCGGGTGGCGAGCACGGTGGCGGCGTAGGCCAAAAGCGTCACCGCCGGCGGCAGGATCTGGCCGCGCAGGACCTGGCGCAGCGCCGCCAGGGTCAACACGGCGGCGAGACCTTCGCTGGCGGTGAAGCCGCCGGCCGCGGCGCCCAGACGCTCGGCGGCCGAGCCCTCGCCGCCGTCGGCGTCGACGAGCGTGAACAGCCCGCGCCCGGCGGCGGCCGCCAGGACGTCCGCGGCGGGGCGGCTGTGGCGCAGCTTGATCGAACTCGTGCGCGCCGAGGTCGCGACCTCCTCGACGCCGGCGAGCATCGCCAGCGTGGTCGCCGCGTCGTCGAACCAGGCCCGATCGCCGCGCTTGCCCTCGATCCTGAGGCGCAAGCGACCCGGCAGGCGATGAACGACGAAGGCGGCCGGCGGCTCAGACGGCATCGGCGACGGTACGCTCGGCGGCGTCGTCCGCCGCCTCCTCGGCCTCGCCGGCCCGGCGCTCCTCGTCGAGCTCGTGGCGGACCTCGGCCCACAGGTCCTCGGCCGCCTCGCCGAGCTCGGCCAAGCGCTCGCGCGTCTGCTCGGCGGTCACCAGGCCGGCCTTCAACGCCGATTTGGCGGCCGGGCGCGTCGCCCGGCCGACCGCCGGCCAGATCGTGGGGGCGAGCGCGGCCGCACCGACGACGACGGCGACGCCCGCCCAGCCGGAGTTGCGCAGGCTCTCGAACATGACGGTACTCTCCCGCTCATAGAGATGGTCTAGCTAGCATCGTGCACCCATGATGGGATAGGTCGGCCACCACGCGCGGTGCCGGGAGGCGACATGGAAACGGCCGTCACGCTGGAGACCCCCGATTTCGAGGGCGACTTCACCTTCACCGACGCCAAGCTGGTGACACGCACCAAGGAGTATCTGGTGGTCGCGCTGTCCAACGCCCGGGGCGAGCGGCTGGTCGTCAAGCTGCCCAAGGCGGTGCTCGCCGAACTCGGCGATTGGCGCGATCTCTTCCGGGGGTAGGCCTCGAACGCGGCGAAGGCGGCTGCGCCGCCGACCGACACCGCCGAGGTCATCTCGATCCCGGCCATCAAGCTCGAGGCCCCGGCCTCGGTGCTCGCCGGCCTCGACGCCGGCGTCGAGCGGCCGTCGGAGCTCGACACGGCGCTGGCGGCGCTGCTGCCGGGCGGCGGTCTCGGCGCGCTGCGGGCGATGGCGGTCTCCACCGGCTTTCCGTTCGCGGTGGTGGTGCTGCTCGGCTGCTACGCGATGGTGCGGGGGTTTTGGACCGAGCCACGCTGACGAGCGGGCTCAGCCCGCGGCGGTGAGCGCCTCGAAGCCGGCGACGACGTCCAAGAGCTCCTCGGTGATGAGCGTCTGGCGGCGCTGACGGTAGGCGCCGTTCATCTCGTCGAGATGCTCGTCGATGTTGCGTTCGGCGGCCTGCATCGCGGCGAGCCGCGTGGCGTGCTCGCTCGCCGCCGATTCCGCTCCGGCACGGAAGAGCGAGATGAACAGGTGCTGGCGCACCAGTGCGGCGAGCAGGGCCGACGGTTCCATCGTGAAGGTGGGCAGCCGGCGCGATCCCCAGGGTCGGCTCTCGAGATGGGCGAGCCAGCGCGGCTCCACCGGCAGCAGCTGGATCGCCTGCGGGCGCGCGGTCGCTCCGGGCGAGCGGCGGTTGTAGAAGACCAGCACGCGGGCGATGCCGTCGGCGGCGCGGGCGCCGTCGATCTCCAACAAGAGCGTGCGGGCGGTCTCTTCGAGACCCTCGACGGCGCCGGCGAGCGGCAGCGTCCGGGCCACCTCGACCTCGGCCGCCTCCAGCCGCGCCGCCGCGCGCACACCGGCGACGACGAAGCGGGTGGCGGCGGGGTCGACGCCGCGCGCGTCGAGCCGCTCGAGCGCGAAGCGCGCGATCTCCTGGTTGAAGCGCCCGCAGAGGCCGTGGTCGGAGCCGAAGACCAGCGCCAGGGTGGCGCCGTCGGCGGCGCCGACGCGCGCGAGCGGCGGGCGTTCGGCCCGCAGCACCACCTGCAGGCCCTGGTCGATGGTGCGGCGGTAGTCCCGAAGCGCCCGTACCGCCTGCTCGTACTGGCGGATGCTCACCGCCGAGAGCGACTTCATCGTCCGCACGATGCCGCGCAGGTCCTCGGTGGTGGCGATCCGGCGCCCGAGGCTCTCGAGGGTCTCCATCGCCGCTCAGCCGCGGTGGCGGGCGAGGACGTCGCGGGCGGCATCGAGCAAGGCCGCACGCTCGTCGTCGGTGAGCTTGCGCCCGCTCGCGATGCGCTCGCGCAGCTCGGGCCGCTCGTCGCGGATCAGCCTGCGCAGGTCCGCCTGCGCGGCCGCGACGGCGTCGAGGGGCACCTCGTCGAGCAGCCCCTGCGTGGTGGCCAGGAGCACGATGATCTGCTCCGGCACGCTCGAGAGATCGTGCTCGTCCTGCTTGAGGATCTCGCGCACGCGGCGGCCGCGCTCGAGGCGGCGCCTGGTGTCCTCGTCGAGTCGCGTGCCGAAGCGCGCGAAGGTCTCGAGCTCCTCGAACTGGGCGTAGGCGAGCCGGAGATCGCCGGCGACGGCGCGAAAGCCCGCGAGCTGGGCCTTGCCGCCGACGCGCGAGACCGACTTGCCGACGTCGACCGCCGGCAGCTGGCCCTTTCTGAAGAGTTGGGGCGAGAGGTAGATCTGGCCGTCGGTGATCGAGATGAGGTTGGTCGGGATGTAGGCGGAGATGTTCTGCGCCTGGGTCTCGATCACCGGCAACGCGGTGAGCGAGCCGCCGCCTTCGTCGTCGCGCAGACGGGTCGCGCGCTCGAGCAGCCGCGAGTGGATGTAGAAGATGTCGCCCGGATAGGCCTCGCGGCCGGGCGGGCGGCGCAACAGCAGCGAGAGCTCACGATAGGCGCGGGCGTGACGGGTGAGATCGTCGTAGACGATCAAGACGTCGCGGCCGCGGGCCATGAACCACTCCGCCATGGCCGTGGCGGCGTAGGGTACGGCGTATTGCAGGCCCGGCGCCTCCTCGCCGGCGGCGACGACCACGATGCTGTGGTCGAGCGCGCCGCGGTCGCGGAGATCCGCGATCACCCGCGCCACCGCCGAGCCGCGCTGGCCGATCGCACAGTAGACGCAGACGACGTCGCCGCCCGCTTGGTTGAGCATGGCGTCGAGCGCGATCGCCGTCTTGCCGGTCTGACGGTCGCCGACGACGAGCTCGCGCTGGCCACGGCCGATCGGGATGGCGGCGTCGACCGCCTTGATGCCGGTCTGCAGCGGCACCTCGACGGGGGCGCGGGCGATGATCGCGGGTGCCGGGCGCTCGATCGGCCAGCGTTCGGCGGCGGCGGGCTTGCCCTGGCGGTCGAGCGGTCGGCCGAGGGCGTCGACGACGCGGCCCAAGAGCGCCTCGCCGACCGGGACGTCGAGCGCGCGCCGCGTGCGCCACGCCGCGTCGCCGACCCTGAGGCCCTCGCCGTGGCCCAAGAGCACCACGCCGACATGGTCGCGCGCGAGGTTGGCGGCGAAGCCCATGAGCCCGCCGTCGAAGGCGATCAACTCCTGGTCGCGGACGTCGGAGAACCCCCGCAACTCGGCGATCCCGCTCGCCAGCCGGGTGATGGTGCCGACCTCCTCGGTGGCGAGGCGCGGGTGATAGCCGTCGAGCGCCGCCTCCACCGGGCCGATGCCGGCCTCGACGACGCGCGCGAGCGCGCCGGTCGCGGGCGCGTCGTTCATGCCTCGGCCTCGGCCGCGGCGCGGCCGCGCGCGTCGGCGTCGGGCAGGGTGTCGAGGCGCTCGTTCAC
This sequence comes from uncultured Geminicoccaceae bacterium, assembly GCA_964502115.1. Taxonomy (GTDB): domain Bacteria; phylum Pseudomonadota; class Alphaproteobacteria; order Geminicoccales; family Geminicoccaceae; genus JAAAPF01. Next base: position 4,654 of record CAZCVH010000043.1, on the reverse strand, counting down.
CGCCGCCTCCAGGCCGTCGAGCCAGCTCTCCAGCGTCCAGGCCACCCGCCGGCTGCCGGCGTGCAGCACGATCCCGCCGGAGACGGTCTCGTCGGCGGCGTAGTCGACGGCCAGCTCCTCGCCCAACCGGTCGTGGATCGCCTTGGTGAGCTTGCGCTTGGACCCGGCGGAGAGCTCGAAGCGGCTCTTCACCGTGGCGGTGCCGGCGGCGGCGATCTGGGCCCGGGCGTCGTCGTCGAGATCCTGGAGCCGACGCACGAAACCCTGGGCGATGCGCTCTTCGAGATCGGCGTCGGCGAGGTCGACCAGGGCGCGCCGGGCCAGCTTGTAGAAGGCGTCGCCGGCGCGGCGCCGCAACTCGTCCAGAAAGCTCGAGCGCTCGTCCTCGAGTTGGGCGAGCCAAGCCTCGCGCTTGTCGTCGACCTCGCGGCGAGCGTCGCGTTCCAGCGCCTTGCGGGTCTGCTCGGCCTCCCGCTTCGCCTTGTCGAGTTCGCTCTCGCGCGCCCGCTCGAGCTCGCGCTGGCGCGCCTCGAGCCGCTCGGCCTCGGCCGCGGCGTCCGCTTTCGCCCGTTCGGCCTCGGCGAGGCGGTTCTCGATGCGCTCCTCGCGCGCCGCCATGGCGCGGGTGATCGGGCCGTAGAGGAAGTGCTGCAGGAGCCAGACGAGGACCAGGAAGTTGACGATCTGCGCGGTGACGGTGAGCCAGTCGATCTGCATCGCTCAACCGCCCGCCTGCGCCACCACGCGATCCCAGAACGGGTTGGCGAAGATCAAAATCATCGAGACGACGAAGCAGTAGATCGCGGTAGATTCGATCATCGCCAGGCTCACGAACAGCGTGCGGGTGATGGTGTTGGCCTCGTCGGGCTGCTGGGCGATGGCGGCGAGCGCCTGGGCGGCGGCGCGGCCCTCGCCGAGGGCCGGACCGATGGCGCCGATGCCGATGGTGAGCCCGGCGGCGAGGATCGAGGCGGCGGCGACGAGGCTTACGGGATCCATCGACGGGTTCCTTCAGTGTCGGTTGTCGTCGTCGGCGTCGCCGGCGTGCGGCCGGGCGGCGGAGGCGATGTAGACCATGGCGAGGACGGCGAAGATGTAGGCCTGGATCAGGCCGGTGAGCAGGCCCAAGAGCTGCATGACGATCGGGAAGACGAACGGCACGATGCTGATGAGGATGGCGACGATCACCGTGCCGCTCATGACGTTGCCGTAGAGGCGCACGGCGAGCGCCACCGTGCGCGAGATCTCGCCGATGACGTTGAAGGGCAGCATGAAGGGCGTCGGCCGGACGTAGCCGCGCAGATAACCGAGCACACCGCGCTCGGCGACGGCGTAGAGCGGCACCGCGACCAGCACGCACAAGGCCAGCGCCGTCGTCGTCGAGAGCGAGCCCGTCGGCGGCTCGAAGCCGGGCACGACGGCGAGAATGTTCGAGGTGGCGATGAACAAAAAGAGCGTGCCGATGAACGGCAGGTAGCGACCCGGCTCGGTGCGGGTGACGTCGCGGATCTGATCGCGCATGCCGGTCACCAACACTTCCAGCAGGTTCTGCCAGCGGGAGAGCTTCTCGCCGGTGGAGAGCCGCCGCGTGATCAGGTGCGAGACCAGCACCAGCAGCGCCATCACCAGCCAGGTGAAGACGATGGTGGCGTCGAGTTCCAGCGGTCCGAGGCGCCACAAGACGATCTGGTCGGGCGAGATCTCCATCAGCGGCCGCCCCCGCGCAGCGGCGCCCCGAGGCGGCGGGTGACCGCCAGGCGGGTGACGACGAAGCCGGCGACGCAGGACGAGAACGCCGCCGCGCCCAGTTGCGCCGCCAGGGCGAACGCGCCGGCCACCAACGCCACCCGCACCAGCGCGCCCCCCACCAGCGCCGCCGCCGGCCGGTCCGCGCCGGCGAGCGCGTTCACCGAGCGCCACAGCGCGGCGAGATAGAGCGCCGCGAGCGCCGCGCCGGCGAGAAACGCGCCCGCCAGCGCGAGGGCATCGAGCCCCGCCCCCGGCTCAATCATGACGGCTCTCCCGCCGCACCCACCACCACGCGTTCACACAGCCGAGGACGACCCCGACGAAGAGCAGGGTGAGCGTCCACGACACCCGGTCGCCGAAGAGCGAGTCGAGCCACACCCCGAGCGCGACCCCGGCCACCGTCGGGATCGCCACCGACCAGCCGACGAGACCGAACATGCCGAGCCCGAACCACAAGCCGCGTTTGGGCTCGTCGCGGGCCTTGCGCTTGCGCTCGGCCTTGCGGCCGATGCGCTCGCCGACGTTTTCGGTGCGCCGCCGCTCGTCCGACCGGTCGGCCATCACCGCTGTTCCTCGCGCTCGATGAAGCGCCGCACCACGCCCGCCTCGAGCCGGGCGAGCGCGCTCTTGGCGGTGCGGGCGTGCTCGTCGAGCTCGACGTAACGGGCGTGGACGGCGGCGCGCAGCGTGGCGAGCTCGTCGCCGTGCACGGCGTTCAACACCGAGACCGTCACGCACTCGCCGCACTTGACGAGGATGCCTTCGTCGACACCCAAGAACAGCTCTTCGCCAGCTCGCGGGCCATAGCTCAAGATTCCCGGAACCAACGCGGTCGCCATGTCGGCGTGGCGCGGCAGGATGGCGAAATACCCGTCGGCGGCCTCCGCGACGACCTTCTCGACCTGTCGGTCCACCAGCACCTCGGTCGGGAGCAGCACCTCGAGGCGCATCAGGCCGCCTCGTCGCGCGCGGCGGCGAGCTCGTCGAGCGCACCGATCATGTAGAAGTCGCCCTCGGCGCGGTCGGCGAAATCGTCGGCGAGGATGCGCTCGCAGCCGTCGATGGTGGCCTCGCGGCTCACCAGCTTGCCCTCCTTGCCGGTGAAGGCCTCGGTGGAGAAGAAGGGCTGGGTGAGGAAACGCTCCAGCTTGCGGGCCCGGGCGACGGTGGCGCGGTCGCCCTCGGAGAGCTCCTCGAGCCCGAGCATGGCGATGATGTCCTTGAGCTCCTCGTATTCGGCGAGCGCGTGCCGCACACCGCGGGCGACCCGGTCGTGGCGCGCGCCGACGACCGACGGCGTCAGCATCTTCGAGGCCGACTGCAGCGGGTCGATCGCCGGGTAGAGGCCCTGGCTGGCGCGCTTGCGCGACAGCGTGATCGAGGCCGAGAGATGCGCGAAGGTGTGGGTCGCGGCCGGGTCGGTGAAGTCGTCCGCCGGCACGTAGACCGCCTGCACCGAGGTGATCGCTCCCGACGCCGTGCTGGCGATGCGCTCCTCCAGCGCCGCCAGCTCGGTGCCGAGCGTCGGCTGGTAGCCCACCCGCGACGGGATCCGGCCCAAGAGCCCCGAGACCTCCGAGCCCGCCTGCACGAAGCGAAAGATGTTGTCGATCAACAAGAGCACGTCGCGCCGGGCGTCGTCGCGGAAATACTCGGCGATGGTCATGGCGGCGTGGCCGACCCGAAAGCGGACGCCGGGGCTCTCGTTCATCTGCCCGAACACCATGACGGTGTGGTCGAGCACGCCGGTCTGTCGCATCTCGCGATGGAGCTCTTCGGCCTCGCGGCAGCGCTCGCCGATGCCGCAGAAGAGGCTGAAGCCCTCGTAAGAGCCGGCCATGTTGTGGATCATCTCGGTGATCAGCACCGTCTTGCCGACGCCGGCACCGCCGAAGAGTCCGGCCTTACCGCCGCGCTCCAGCGGGCACAGCAGATCGATCGCCTTGATGCCGGTCTCGAAGATCTCCGACGACACCCGCCGTTGCGACAGCGGCACCGGATGGCGATGGATGCTGCGCCACTCGACCTCGGTCGGCGGCGGCTCGCCGTCGATCGCCTCGCCGAAGACGTTGAGCATGCGGCCCAGGACGCCCGCGCCCACCGGCACCGTCATCGTCCGGCCGGTGTCGACCACGGCCATGTCGAGGGCGAGGCCGCCGGCGGGGTTGAGGGCGAGGCCGCGCACGGTGTGCGGCCCCAAGAGGGTGGCCACCTCGATGACGACGTCGCGGTCGGCGCCCGAGAGCAACATACGATCGACCGGTGGCGGCGCGCCCGTGAACGCGACGTCCACCACCGAGCCCTGAATGGCGACGATGTGACCCGTCGCCCGGTCCTCCTTCGCGTCCATCGACCTCGTCACCCGCGCCTCGGCGCTCGCGGCGCCACAGTTTCAACGAAGCGGGCCCGCCGGGCGTTCCCGGGCCTTGCGCACCGTCGCTCCGCGGCCGGCACGCCGGCGCGATTCAGCGGATGTTGACGGATCGATGGGCAGGCTCGTCGGGTGTCGCCGGCCGCTCCGCCCACGGTCGGCGGCACCCCTCCCGACCCCACCCGTCAGATCATCCCGAGCGCCTGCTTGTAGACGTCGAGCAACGTCTCCTGCTCCTGGCGGTCGTGTTCCTGCATCTTCCTGAGCTTCAGGACTTGCCGGATGATCTTGGTATCGAAGCCTTGGCTCTTGGCCTCGGCCATGACCTCGCGCATCTGCTCGGTGACGGACTGCTTTTCGTCTTCGAGATTTTCCAGACGCTCGATGATGCTCTTGAGCTGATCGGTGGCGATACCCTGATCGGACATGCACTCCTCGCTTCCGCGGACACGAACCCGTGCTGCGATACACCCTCGCCCGCCACCGACCAAGCACGGCGCGCGCCGTCTTTCCCGTCGCGGGTCCGCGCTCTAG
>CAZCVH010000042.1:0-12333 GCA_964502115.1 uncultured Geminicoccaceae bacterium | reverse complement strand
CTGGACGCGGCGGGCGGCTCGCGGGTGGCACAGCCACCCGCGAGCGCGAGCAGGAGCAGGGCCGGCGCCGCGCGCGCGAGCCTCATCGGCCGTAGACGCCCACCAGCTCGACGAATTCGAGGACCGAGGGGCGCGCCAGGGTCTGCACCTCCAGGCAGCTCGCCCCGGGCCCGGCGGCGACGATCTCCTCGGCGAGCGCGCTCAGGCGGAAATGGTAGTGGTGCGGCGGATCGCCCGCGGGCGGACAAGGCCCGCCGTAGCCCGGCTCGTCGAAGTCGTTGATGGCCTGGCGAAAGCCCGGCTCCAGGGTCTCGGGGCCGTAGCCCTCGTCGAGCCCGGTCCGGTCCGGCGCGATGTTGAACGCCGCCCAATGGCGGAAGATGCCGCCGGGGGCGTCCGGGTCGTCGCAGACCAGGAGCAGGCTACGGGTGCCGGCCGGAACGCCGCTCCAGGCGAAGGGCGGCGACAGGTTGGCGCCGTCGCAGGTGTACATGCGGGGGATCTCCCCACCCTGGGCGAAGGCGGTGCTGGTGAGCGTCATCGTCATCGCGCGCGTTCCCTCAGCTCGCACTCGGTTGGACGGCGGCGCGGAGCTCGTCGGCGAGACAGCGCTGGAGCTCGTGCGGCGGCATCATCGCCAGGTCCTTGTCGACCTCGCTCGCCACGGCCCGGCGCAGGCTGCCGGACATGGCGGCGCGCAGATCGCCCAACAGACGCGGCGGGGCGACGATCACCAGCCGCTCCACCCGGTTGCGATCGACCGCCGCCTCGAGGCGCTCGGCGAGCGTGTGCGCGAAACGCTGCTTCTCGTAGCGGTGGGGATCGGTCGGCTCCTCCTTGGCGTGCCGGCCTTGCCCGGCGCTGTCGAAGGTGCGCCCCGGCCGGTCGCTCGCGATCTCGCGCGACGGCGCCGGGTCCGCCTCCAGGGTCGTGTGCGGCGTCCGGTCGATGACGCCGTTCGGCTCGACCTCGAACCAGCGGGCGCCGCCGGCGTCCGCCACCACCAGCCACGTCGTCGGGGCCTTCATCGCGACACTCCCTCGTTGTCGGCGGCGCGCCGCGCGTCGCCGTTCGTCAACAGTTGCTTGAACGCGGCCTCGTCGAGGATCGCCACGCCCGCGGCCTCGGCCTGGTCGCGCTTGGCGCCGGGCTCGGCGCCGACCACGACGTAGTCGGTGGCGGCGCTCGGGTCGTCGCTCGTCCGGCCGCCGCGGCGCTCGACCTCGGCTCGCGCCTCGGCGCGGGTGAAGTCCGCGAGCGCGCCGGTGAAGACGACGCTGAGCCCGGCGAGCGGGCTTGCCGCCTCGCCCTCGACCGGCACGGGGCGCACCCCGGCCGCGACCATGCGCTCGAGCACGTCGCGGTTGGTGGGATCGTTCAAGAAATCGTGCACGCTCGCGGCGGTCGCGGGGCCGATGTCGTCGACCGCTTGCAGGTCCTCGACGGCGGCCGCGCGCAGCTCGTCGAGCGTGGCGAACGCGCCCGCCAGCACCCGCGCCACCCGCCGGCCGACATGGCGGATCGCCAGCGCGTGCAGAAAGCGGTCCAGGGGCGGTCGCTTCGCCCCCTGGATGGCGTCGACGAGCGCCTCGGCGGAGGTCCGCGCGAAGCCTTCGAGGCTTTCCAGCTCGGCCGGGCTCAGCGCGTAGAGATCGGCGAGGTCGGCGACGAGGCCGCGGTCGACCAGCCGCGCCGCGGTGCGCTCGCCGAGGCCCTCGATGTCGAGCGCGTCGCGCGCGCCGTAGTGCACCAGCCGGCCGCGCAGCTGGGCGGGACAGGCCAGCCCGGCGGGACAGCGGACATGGGCGCCCTCGCGCACCAGCTCGGTGCCGCAGGAGGGACACTTCGCGGGCATCGCGAAGGGCGCGCCGCGCGCCACATCCGGCGCCGCCACCCGCTCGACCACCTCGGGGATGACGTCGCCGGCGCGGGCGATGCGCACGCTGTCGCCGACGCGGACGTCCTTGCGCGCGACTTCGCCCTCGTTGTGGAGCGTCGCCCGGCTGACCGTGACGCCGCCGACGTCGACGGGGGCCAAGAGGGCGACGGGGGTGAGGATGCCGCCGGTGCCGACCTGGACGACGATGTCCTCGAGCGTGGTCACCTCCTCGCGCGGCGGGAACTTCCAGGCCAAGGCCCAGCGCGGGCTGCGCGCCCGGCTGCCGAGCCGCTCGCGCGCCTCGAGGTCGTCGACCTTGAGCACGACGCCGTCGATGTCCCAGTCGAGCGCGTCGCGCTGGTCCAAGAGCCAGCGGTGGAAGTTCGCGATCGCGTCGAGATCGCGGGCGCGGGTGTTGTGCGGGTCGGTCTTGAAGCCCCAGGCGGCGAGGCGCTCCAGCTCCTCCCAGTGGGTGTCGCCGCGCTCGCCGTCGAGCGCCAGGATCTCGTAGGCGACGAGATCCAGCGGCACCCGCGCCACCGCCTTCGACTCCAGCCGCCGCACGGTGCCGGCGGCGGCGTTGCGCGGGTTGGCGAAGGGCTCCTCGCCGCGCTCGATGCGGGCCTTGTTGAGCGCCTGGAAGTCCGATTTGGCGAGCAGCACCTCGCCGCGCACGGCCACCCGCGCGGGCGTGTCGTCGCCGCGCAACGCCAACGGCACCGCCCCGATCGTGCGCAGGTTGGCGGTGACCTCCTCGCCGGTGGTGCCGTCGCCGCGGGTGGCGCCGCGGGTCAACGCGCCCGCCTGGTAGACCAGCTCGACCGAGAGCCCGTCGAACTTGGGCTCGAGGACCAGATCGCGGGCCTCGCCGTCGAGACCGTCGACAAAGCGCGCGACCTCGTCCTCCGCGCTCACCGCGTTCAAGGACAGCATCGGTGCCTCGTGGCGAACCTCGGCGAGCTCGTCTTGCGGCGGCCCACCGACCCGCTGCGTCGGCGAGTTGGGCGAGCGCAGCGCCGCGAACGCGTCCTCCAGCTCCTCCAGCCGGTGGAACAGCCGGTCATAGGCCCGATCCGAGATCTCCGGCGCGTTCTCGACATAGTAGAGGTGGTCGTGATGGGCGATGGCGTCGCGCAGGGCCTCGACCTCGGCGCGCGCGGCCTTGGTCGAGAGCTTCTCGACCGGGGTGAAGCGCTCGGGCGGGCCGTCGGTGAAGTCCATGGCCGACCTCTCCCTCACGACCGCTCGAAGAGCTGTTTCAGCGCCGACCACGGTCGTGTGTTGAGCACGTCGTCCGGGCCGAGCCAGCCGCGGCGCGCCTGATCGACGCCGAAGCGCAGCGCGGCGAGGCCCGAGGTGCTGTGCGCGTCGGTCGAGATCGCGAGCTTGACGCCCATCTCCTTGGCCAGGCGGGCGTGGGTGTCGGTGAGGTCGAGGCGCTCGGGCTGGGCGTTGATCTCGAGAAAGCAGCCGCGCTCGCGCGCCGCCTCCAGCACCTTCTCCATGTCCAGCGCCGCCGGCTCGCGCTTGGCGATGAGCCGGCCGGTGGGATGCGCCAGGATGTTGAACCAGCGGTTGTCCATCGCCCGCAGCACGCGCGCGGTCTGCTTCGCCTGCGGCAGATCCAGCTTGTCGTGCAGCGAGCAGACGCGCAGATCGAGGCGGGCGAGGATGTCGTCGGGCAGGTCGAGCGCGCCGTCCTCGAGGATGTCGACCTCCGAGCCCTTCAACAGCCGCAGGCCGTCGAGCTCGTCGTTGAGGCGGTCGATCTCGTCGATCTGCCGCGCCACCCGCTCGGGATCGAGGCCGTTGGCGACGCGCGCGTGGCGCGAGTGGTCGGTGACGGCGAGATAGGCGTAGCCGCACGCCTTGGCCGCCTCGGCCATGGCGCGGACCGTGTCGCGGCCGTCGCTCCAGGTGGTATGACAGTGGAGATCGCCCCGGATGGCGTCGACGGTCACCAGCTCCGGCAGCGCGCCCGTCTGCGCCGCCTCGATCTCGCCCCGGTCCTCGCGGATCTCGGGCGTCGTCCAGGCGAGGCCCAGCGCCGCGTAGAGCTCCGCCTCGTCCTTGCCGGCGATCCGCTCGTCGTCCTCGAACAGGCCGTACTCGTTGAGCTTTAAGCCCTTGTCGACCGCGATGCGGCGGGTGCGGATGTTGTGGGCCTTGGAGCCCGTGAAGTAGTGCAGCGCCGCGCCGTAGGCCGCGGCCTCCATGACCCTGAGATCGACCTGCAGGCCGTTTCGGAGCCGCACGGTCGAGCGGGTCTCGCCACTGGAGACGACCTCCTCGACGGCGTCGTAGCCGGCGAAGCGGTCCATGACGACGGTGTCGTCGCGGGCGACGACGAGGATGTCGAGATCGCCCACGGTCTCCTGGCGGCGGCGGTAGCTGCCGGCGATCTCGGCCCGCTCGACGCCCTCGACGGCGCGCAGATGGTCCAAGAGCGGCTCGGCGAGCTGCTCGGCGGTGGCGAGGCGAAAGCGCTTCTCCTGCCCGGCGCGGCGTTCGATGGCGTCGAGGATCTTGGCTTCCGTCTTCTCGCCGAAGCCGTCGAGCTCGCGGACCTTGCCGGCCTCGGCGGCCGCCTGGAGGTCGTCGAGGCTATCGATACCGAGCTCGCGATGGAGCGCGGCGGTGCGCTTGGGGCCGAGGCCCGGCAGGTCGCTCAGCGCCGCGAGCCCCTCGGGCACCTCGCCTTCCAGCTCGTCGAGTTCCTCGAAGCCGCCGTTCTCGACGATGGCCTCGATCTTGCCGGCGAGGTCCGCGCCGATGCCGGAGAGCTCGCAGAGGTCGGCCCCCTGCTCGACCATGCCGGCGGCGCTCTGCGGCAGGTTCTCGAGGGTGCGCGCGGCGTTGCGGTAGGCGCGGACGCGGAAGGCGTTGGCGCCCTCGATCTCCAACAGCGCGGCGTAGCGCTCGAACAGCTCGGCGATCTCGGCGTTGGCGACCGGCATCCGTCCTCCCGCCGAAGCGGCGCGCGTGTCGGCTCGCCGTGGCGTCCGCAAGCGCAGCCGAACACCTCTATCAAAAGTCGAAGTCTTCGACCTTGCGCCAAGTCAAAGTCCGGCGCCGGCGGCCCCGCGGCACGACCCGACCGTCTCGCAACGTCCGAGCCGCTGGCGTGTTCCCTGAGCTGACGTCGACGCGGCGGGCGCGACACGGGCGAACGGGCGCAGGAGCATGGACGGCTGGACCCTCGGCTACGACGGTTACGCACCGGCCCGCGAAGGGCTGCGCGAGGTGCTGTGCGCGCTCGGCAACGGCGTCATCGTCAGCCGCGGCGCCCTCACCTTCGCCGTCGCCGCCGACGGGCACTACCCCGCGACCTATCTCGCCGGCGGCTACGACCGCGCCGTCAGCACGGTTCAAGGCCGCGAGATCGAGAACGAGGATCTCGTCAACCTGCCGAACTGGTTGCCGCTGACCTTCGCCATCGACGGCGGTCCCTGGGTTCGCCCCGACACCGTCCGCCATCTCGAACACAGCCGGCGGCTCGATCTGGGCGACGGCGTCCTCACCCTTGGGCTGCGCCTCGCCGACGCCGAGGGGCGGATCACCCGCCTCGAGGAACGCCGGCTGGTGTCGATGCACCAACCGCAGCTGGCCGCGCTCGAGGTCGAGATCACGCCGGAGAACTGGTCCGGCACGCTGACGCTGCGCGCCGCGCTCGACGGCAGCGTCGTCAACGCCGGGGTGGCGCGCTATCGCGAGCTCGAAGGCCGGCACCTGGAGACGCTCGCCACCGGCGCGCCCGACGGCCTGGTCTGGCTCAGAAGCCGGATGCGGCAGTCGCGGCTCGAGGTCGCCCTGGCGGCGCGAATGACGGTGGCGGCGCCGGGCGCCGTCGGGCCGCGCCGCGTCGAGCAGCCGGCCGACCTCGTCGTCGAGGAGGTCGACGTCGACGCCCGCGCCGGCGAGACCCTGCGCGTCGAGAAGGTGGCGGCCTACGTCTCCGCGCGCGACGCCGCGGTGAGCGAGCCGGTGAACGAGGCGGTCGCGGCGGTCCGGCGCGCGGAGCCGTTCGACGGGCTCGCCGCCGCGCACCGCAACTGCTGGAAGCATCTCTGGGACGCCTTCGACATCGACCTCGACGCCGACGGCGACGACGACGACGGCGACGGCGACGGCGACGGCGACGACCCCCGGCTCGAGCTCCGCCTGCACCGTTTCCACCTGCTGCAGACGACGTCGCCGCACACCGCGCAGCGCGACGTCGGGGTGCCGCCGCGCGGCTGGCACGGCGAGGCCTATCGCGGTCACGTCATGTGGGACGAGATGTTCGTCCTGCCGTCGCTGACGCTGCGGCTGCCGGAGCTCGCCCGCGCCCTCATCGCCTACCGCTACCGGCGCCTGCCGGCGGCGCGCCGCGCCGCGCACGACGCCGGCTTCAAGGGCGCGATGTTTCCCTGGCAGAGCGGCTCCAACGGCCGCGAGGAGAGCCAACGCTTCCACCTCAACCCGATGTCGGGGCGCTGGGTGCCGGACAACTCCTGGCGCCAGCGCCACATCGGCGCGGCGGTGGCCTACAACGCCTGGAAATACTGGCAGATCACCGACGACTGGCACTTCCTGTGCGACCACGGCGCCGAGCTGATCCTCGCGATCGCGCGCTTTTGGGCGGACATCGCCACCGAGCGCGGCGACGGTCGCTTCGACATCAAGGGGGTGATGGGCCCCGACGAGTTCCACACCGCCTATCCGGGCGCCGACGCGCGCACCGAGGGCGGGCTCGACAACAACGCCTACACCAACGTCATGGCGGCCTGGGTCCTGGCCCGCGCGCTCGAGGTCCTCGACCTCCTGCCCGAGCAGCGCCGGCGCGAACTCGTCGAGCTCTTGGAGCTCGACGACGCCGAACGCGCCCGCTTCGAGCGCGTCAGCCGCGGCCTCGTCGTGCCGTTCCACGGCGACGGGATCATCAGCCAGTTCGAGGGCTTCGAGAAGCTCGAGCCCTTCCCCTTCGCCGACTACCACGCGCGCTACGCCAGCATCCGCCGGCTCGATCGCATCCTCGAGCGCGAGGGCGACGACCCCAACCGCTATCAGGTCTCCAAGCAGGCCGACGTCTTGATGCTGTTCTATCTGTTCTCGACCGAGGAGCTGCAGGAGATTTTCGAGCGGCTGGGCTACGCCTTCACGCCCGAGATGATCTTTAAGAACATCTGCTGGTACATGGACCGGACGGTGCACGGCTCGACGCTGAGCTGGCTCACCCACGCCTGGGTGCTGGCCCGCGCCGACCGCGCGCAGTCGTGGCGGCTCGCGCTCACCGCGCTCGACAGCGACGTCGCCGACCTCCAGGGCGGCACCACGCCCGAAGGCGTCCATCTGGGCGCGATGGCCGGCACCGTCGACCTGATGGAGCGCTGCTACACCGGCCTCGAGGTCCGCGCCCACACCCTCGTCTTCAACCCGCACCTGCCGCGCCAGGTCCGGCGCTTGAAGACGACGGTGCGCTACCGCCGCCATGCGCTCGACGTCGACGTCGACCACGACACCCTCGCCGTGACCAGCCGGCCGACCACCGCGGCGCCGGTGGTCGTCGCCTATCGCAGCAGCACGCGCGCCCTCGCCCCCGGCCAGACGGTCACCTTCACGCTCGTGCCCGAGCACAAGCTCGACCGTGCCGAGCGCGTCGTCGAACAGCAGCGGGTCGCGCGCGAACGAGCCAGGGAGACGACGTCATGACCGACCGCGAGACGCTGGTGGTGCGGCTGAGCGAGGTCGGCCGCGCCGACGTCGGCCGTGTCGGCGGCAAGAACGCCTCGCTCGGCGAGATGATCGCCCGCCTCGAAGGCGCCGGCATCCGCGTCCCCGGCGGCTTCGCCACCACCGCCGCGGCCTACCGCGCCTTTCTGCGCGCCAACGATCTGGAGCGCGAGATCCGCGCCCGGCTGGGCGATCTCGCCGACGATCACGCCAACCTCGCCGAGATCGGCGAGGCCATCCGCGCCGCCGTGCTGGCGGGCGAGCTGCCGGCCGCGCTGGTCGAGGAGGTGCGCCGGGCCTACGCCGAGATGGCGCGCGACGGCGAGCCGGCGACGGTCGCGGTGCGCTCCAGCGCCACCGCCGAGGACCTGCCGCAGGCGAGCTTCGCCGGCCAGCTCGAGACCTATCTGAACGTCACCGGCGAGGAGGCGCTGTTCGAGGCGATCAAGCGCAGCCTGGCCTCGCTCTTCACCGACCGCGCCATCGTCTACCGCGAGAACAACGGCTTCGACCACCTCGAGGTGGCGCTGTCGGTCGGCGTGCAGCGGATGGTGCGCTCGGACCGGGCCAGCTCCGGCGTCATGTTCACGATCGACACCGAGACCGGCTTTCCGGGCGCCATCTTGATCAACGGGGCGTGGGGTCTCGGCGAGACCGTCGTTCAGGGCATGGTCGAGCCCGACGAGTTCCAGGTCTTCAAGCCGCTGTTGGATCGCGCCGGGCCGACGCCGATCGTCAAGAAGCAACTCGGCGGCAAGCGCCGCCGGATGATCTACGCCGAGGGCGGCGCGACCGAGTTGGTCGACACCGACGAGGACGCCCGCCGCCGCTTCGTGCTCACCGACGACGAGGTCGTGCGGCTGGCGCGCTGGGCGGCGGCGATCGAGGACCATTACGGCCAGCCGATGGACATCGAATGGGCCAAGGACGGCTTCACCGGCGAGCTCTTCATCGTCCAGGCGCGGCCCGAGACGGTGCAGTCGCAGCGCCGCACCGGCGCGCTGCGCACCTACCATCTGCGCGAGCGCGGCGAGGAGCTGGCGCGCGGGCTCGCCATCGGCGACGCCATCGGCGCGGGGCGCGTCGTCAAGCTCGAGAGCGCCGCCGAGATCGACCGCTTCGAGACCGGCGCGGTCCTGGTCACCGCCATGACCGACCCCGACTGGGTGCCGATCATGAAGCGGGCGGCGGCGATCGTCACCGACCACGGCGGCCGCACCAGCCACGCCGCCATCGTCTCGCGCGAGCTCGGCCTGCCCGCGATCGTCGGCACCGGCGACGCCACCCGCCGGCTCGACGACGACCGCGCGGTGACCGTCTCCTGCTTCGAGGGCGACGAGGGCGTGGTCTACGAGGGCGAGCTCGCCTTCGAGGTGAGCGAGGTCGACCTCACGCGGGTTCCCCGGACCCGCACCAAGGTGATGGTCAACGTCGCCCAGCCGGCGGCGGCCTTCAGCTGGTGGCGCCTGCCCACCGACGGCGTCGGCCTGGCGCGCATGGAGTTCATCGTCGGCAACGACATCCAGGCCCACCCGCTGGCGCTGGTGCGCTTCGACCAGCTCGGGGACGCCGACGCCAAGCGCCGGATCGAGGAGCTCACCCGCGGTTACGACGACAAGAGCGAATACTTCGTCGACCGGCTCGCCCGCGGCATCGCCCGGCTCGCCGCGGCCTACTGGCCGAACCCGGTCATCGTGCGCATGAGCGACTTCAAGACCAACGAATACGCCAAGCTCATCGGCGGCGCGGCGTTCGAGCCGGCGGAGGAGAACCCGATGCTCGGCTGGCGCGGCGCCAGCCGCTACTACCACGACGACTACCGCGCCGGCTTCGCCTTGGAGTGCGCCGCCATCCGCAAGGCGCGCGAGGAGATCGGGCTCGCCAACATCGTCATGATGATCCCCTTCTGCCGCACGCCGGAGGAGGCCGACCTCGTGCTCCAGACCATGGCCGAGGAGGGGCTGGTGCGCGGCAAGGCCGGCCTCGAGGTCTACGTCATGATCGAGATCCCCGCCAACGTGATCCTGGCCGACCGTTTCGCCGAGCGCTTCGACGGCTTCTCGATCGGCTCCAACGACCTCACCCAGCTCACCCTCGGCGTCGACCGCGACAGCGACCGCTTGAAAGGCCTGTTCGACGAGCGCCACGAGGCGGTCACCCGCAGCATCGCCGAGCTCCTCACCACCGCGCGGCGCTCGAACACCCCCACCGGCATCTGCGGGCAGGCGCCGAGCGATCACCCCGAGTTCGCGCGCTTTCTCGTCGCCTGCGGGATCTCCTCGATCTCGGTGACGCCGGACAGCTTTTTGAGGGTGAAGGAGCACGTCGCCGCCGCCGAGCGCGAGGCCGAGGCGGCGGCGGGCGCTTGAGCGCGGCTCAAGCGGCGGCGCGGTGGAGGTCCGGCCGGTCGAGATCGCCGGCGAGCCGGCTGCGGGCGCGGCTGACCCGGCTCTTCACCGTGCCGACCGCGCAGTGGCAGTCGTGGGCGATCTCGGCGTAGGAGCGGTCCTCGGTGGTGGCCATCATCAGCGCGCGGCGCTCCACCGGGCGCAGACGCTCGAACGCCTCCTCGAGCGCGATCATCTCCAACCGGCCCTGTTGCGGCACCGTTCCCGCCGTCATCCGGGCCAACAGCTCGTCGTCCACCGTCTCGAAACGGCGGGCGTGGCGCTTGGCGAGGCTCAAGAACCGGTTGCGCAGGATGGTGGCGAGCCAGGCGTCCATGTTGGTGCCGAGCTCGAAGCGATCGGCGGCGCGCAGCGCGTTGACGCAGGTGTCCTGCACCAGATCGTCGGCGAGCGCGGCGTCGTTGGCGGTCAAGCGGCGTGCGAACACGCGCAAGCGCGGCAGCGCCCGCACGAGGTCGGCGTCGAAGCGTCTCACCATCGCCTCCCGATCGGTCGTCCGCGGTCGGACCACGGCCGCCACCTCCCCCACCCCGGCGGCGGCCCGGTCGAGCTCAGGCGGCGAGGCGGCGGGAGGCGCTCAGCCGCTCACCCCGACGGCGGAGCTCTTCGAGAGCGTCTTCGAACAGCGGCCGCAGATCCTCCGGCAGCGTGGTGTTGGCGAGCACCCGCTCGTAGCCCGCGGCCACGTCGCTCTCCACCTGCGCCACCACCTCCAGCAGCGGACCGTCGCCCGCGCGGGCATGGGCCAGCTCGAGCTGCCCCAGGGTCTGCGCGGCATGGTCACCGCCGCCGTCGGGCGGATGGGCACCGCAGACGTCGGCGAGCTTGCGCAACCGGTCGGCATCGCGGTCGTGGATCCCCGCGAACGCGACCACGACGTCGCGCGCGAGCGGGTCGCCGACCCAGCCGGCCGCGCGCCGGCACACGTCGTAAGCTTCGACCTCCTGGCGCAGGAAGTCCTCCACCAGGCTCGGCAACGTCGGTTCCGT
This sequence comes from uncultured Geminicoccaceae bacterium, assembly GCA_964502115.1. Taxonomy (GTDB): domain Bacteria; phylum Pseudomonadota; class Alphaproteobacteria; order Geminicoccales; family Geminicoccaceae; genus JAAAPF01. Next base: position 1,345 of record CAZCVH010000042.1, on the reverse strand, counting down.
TCCCAGCATCATCACCATCGATCATCTCCCAGTAAGGTCGTCGACCCGCAACGATCCTCGCTCGGTGCGCGAGCACGAGGGGCGGCGAGCGCGATCCGGCCGCACGGCTCGGCGGAGGGGATCCCCGCCGACGGCGACCGCTACTCGAGACGCAATATGGACCGACGAAGGTCTCAACGATATCCGTAGCCCTACCTACGCGGAACTACGCATATGTGTGTGATGCCGCGGTCGAGCTTCGCGGTGGGGTCACACGCCGGCCACTTCGTAGTCGTCGGCGACGCTCCGCCAGGGGCTGCGGCCGTTGGTGTTCTCGAACCGCTCGATGGCGACGGGCTCGACCTCGCTCTCCGGGACGCCCGGGGAGACGTAGAGCCGGCACAGCTCGATCCGGTGGGGATGGCCGTGGGAGTCCACGATGTGGCGATAGAACCCGACCTCGCGGGCGCGCGGGCGCCGCTCCGCGACGGCGGCGAGATCGTGCCAGGAGACCAGGCCGGCCAGGACGAACGCGTCGTCGACCACCATCAAGCGCTGGACCCCGCTCTCCGCCATCAGCCGCCAGGCCTCCTCGATCGGCCGCTCGGGCGCGACGGCGAGCGGGCCGGTGGACATCACCTCGCCGACGCGGCGTCGGCTGAGATCGGCGCAGAGGGCGAGGCCGCGCACGACGAGGTCGCGGTCGGTGAGCATCCCCACCGGTCGGCCGTCCTCGAGCACCGGCAGACACCCGACCTCGTGCTCGCGCATGCGCTGAGCCGCGATCGAGACCGCGGCGCCGGCGTCGATCGTGACGACCTCGCGCCGCATCGCGTCGGCCACCGTCGGACCGCGCACCGAGTGTACCGGCTCGTTCGGCATCGTCCTTCTCCCAGTGGGTGTGTCGGGTTATCGAGCGTCATGGTAGATCGAAAGGCGAGGTTCCGCCATCCGGGCGTCTACGCAGGGCACCTCGGCCCTGCGGGCGTCGTCCGGCGGCGCGGTTGATCCACCGTCGCGACCGCCGCACAGTCCATCGCGAGGGTGGCGCGCGGGCGGACGCGGCTTCGTTTTCGTGCGCGCTTCGAGCGGCGCGGCCACCGACGTTCCCCGCGACCGCATGAGGCCGTGCGACGTCATGGAGCCGCCGTCGACCCGCGACCCGGCCGTCGTTCTCCGCTTCGACGCGGCGGGGCGGCTGTGCGGCTTCACCGCCGAAGCCCGACGGGTCTTCGCCATCGACGCCGCCGCCTTCGGCACCCCGCTCGACCGCGTCCTCGCCACCCACCTCGACCCCGCCCTCGTCGCGACCGCCGCCGCCGTCACCCGCGACGGTGGCGCCCGCGGCGGTGCGGCCGTCGACCGC
>CAZCVH010000041.1:0-12344 GCA_964502115.1 uncultured Geminicoccaceae bacterium | reverse complement strand
GATCTGCCCGAGGTCAGCGCGCGCGGCGACGCCGCGCGCGCTGACCTCGGGCGGCGCCGACGGCGGTGGCGCGGCCCCGCTGCCGTCGAGGCCTCTACACCAGCGCCGCGGTCCTGCGAACCGGCGCCGTGGCGTCGTCACGGTGGAGGACGCCGGCGCCGGCGGCTATGGTTTGGCGACCACCGCGCCGTCGCGTCGAGGAGAGCGCTTTGTCCGAGCCCGCCGTCCCCGCCCTCGCCCGACTGCGCGAACGCATCGCCGACCGGACGGCGGTCGTCGGCATCCTCGGCCTGGGCTATGTCGGGCTGCCGCTGGCGCGGCGCTTCACCGAGGTCGGCTTTCAGGTACTCGGGCTCGACAACGACCCGCGCAAGATCGAACGCCTCGACGCCGGCGAGAGCTACATCGAGCACATTCCCCACGCCGCGATCGCCGAGATGCGCGCCGCCGGGTTCAAGGCGACCGCCGAGATGGCGCGCGCCCGCGAGGCCGACGCCTTGATCCTGTGCGTGCCGACGCCGTTGGACCGCCACCGCGAGCCCGATCTCTCCTACGTCACCGGCACCATGGACGCGATCGCGCCGGTCCTGCGCCTCGGCCAGCTGGTCTCGCTCGAGAGCACCACCTGGCCCGGCACCACCGAGGAAGTGCTCGCGCCGCGCCTCGAGGCGCGCGGCCTCGCCGTCGGCCGCGACGTCTTTTTGGTCTATTCGCCGGAGCGCGAGGATCCGGGCAACACCCGCTTCACGACCGCCACCATGCCGCGCGTGCTGGGGGGCGTGACGCCCGCCTGCCTCGACGCCGGCGCGGCGCTCTACGGCGCCGCGATCGAGCGCATCGTGCGGGTGAGCAGCCCGCGCGCGGCGGAGATGACCAAGCTGGTCGAGAACATCCAACGCACCGTCAACATCGGCCTCGCCAACGAGATGAAGCTGGTGTGCGAGCGCATCGGCCTCGACGTCTTCGAGGTGATCGAGGCCGCGGCGACCAAGCCCTTCGGCTTTCAGCCCTATTTTCCCGGCCCCGGCATCGGCGGCCACTGCCTGCCGATCGATCCCTTCTATCTGACCTGGAAGGCGCGCGAGTACGGCCTGCACACCCGCTTCATCGAGCTCGCCGGCGAGATCAACACCGCCATGCCCGAGCATGTCGTCGCCAAGCTCGTGGGCGCGCTCAACGACCGCGGCCGGGCGCTCAACGGCGCGCGCATCCTGGTGCTCGGCATCGCCTACAAGCCCAACGTCGACGATTGCCGGGAATCGCCGGCGATCGCGATCATGGAGCACCTGCGCGCCTGGGGCGCGGAGGTCGCCTACAGCGACCCCCACGTCCCCAGCTTTCCCGTCATGCGGCGCCACCGCTTCGAGCTCGCCAGCACGCCCGTGGACGCGGCGACGCTCGAGGGCTTCGACGCGGTGGTGCTCGCCACCGACCACGACGGCTTCGACTTCGAGCTCGTCCGCCGCCACGCGGCGCTGATCGTCGACACCCGCGGGCGCTACCGCACGCCCGCGCCCAACGTCGTCCGCGCCTGAGCGGCTTCAGCCCGGGATCGAGCCGACGACGCCCTCGGCATAAGCGCTCATGCCGAGGAGCTGCTCGTCCGAGGCGACCTCCCCTTGCGGCACGAGCACGCTGCCGTCCTGGGCCGCGATCGGACCGGTGAAGGGGTGGTAGTCGCCGTCGGCGATCCGCTCCTTCAGCTCGTCGGCCTCGGCGATCATCGCCTCGCTCGCCATCGGACCGTAGTCCGCGACGACGACCATGCCGTCGCCGATGCCGGCCCAGGTGTCGGTGCTCGTCCAGTTGCCGTCGAGCGCCTCGCCGACGCGGCGGGTATAGTACGGCCCCCAGTCGTCGATGATCGCGGTCACCTGGCTCTCGGGCGCGAAGCGGCGCATGTCGGAGGCCTGGCCGAAGCACGGCAGGCCGCGCTCCTCGGCGACCTGCACCGGTGCGGGGCTGTCGGTGTGCTGGGTGATGACGTCGATGCCCTGATCGATCAGCGCGCGCGCGGCCTCGGCCTCCTTGCCCGGATCGTACCAGCTGTTGACCCAGATCGGGGTCACCGTCGCCTCCGGGTTGACCTTGCGCAGGTGGATGGCGGTCGCGTTGATGCCGCGGATGACCTCGGGGATCGGGAAGGAGGCGATATAGCCGACCTTGCCGCTCTCGGTGAGCCGGCCCGCCATCGTGCCGACGATGGCGCGCCCCTCGTAGAAGCGCGCAGCGTAGGTGGCGAGGTTGTCGAGCCGCTTGTAGCCGGTGCAGTGCTCGAACCTGGCGTCGGGGAACTGCTCGGCGACGCGCGCGGTGGCGTTCATGAAGCCGAAGGAGGTCGTGAAGACCAGGCCGTGGCCGGAGGCGGCGAGCTGGCGCACGACCCGTTCCGCGTCCGGCCCCTCGTTGACGCTCTCGACGAAGGTGGTCTCGACCCGGTCGCCGAACCGTTCTTCGACCGCCCGGCGGCCGACGTCGTGGCGGTAGGTCCAGCCGTGGTCGCCCACCGGGCCGACATAGACGAAGGCGACCTTGAGCCGCTCTTGGGCGCGGAGCTTGCCGGCGAAGACCGAGACGGCGGTGGTGGCGGCGGCACCGGTCAAGAGATCCCGGCGATGCAAGCGAAGCGGCATGGGCGTCCTCCGGAGGGGCGGCGTTCTCGAGACCGCGGCAGAGTGCCGAGTTGTGGCGGTGCCGCAACCCCGTGGAGGTCCGAGACCGCGCGCCCGGCGCGCGCTCATCCGGCGCGGCGCCACTCCTCGACCACCAGGGGCGCCGCGGCCTCGACCGTGCGCGCCTCGATCCGCCGCAGCCCGAGCTCGTCGAGTCGGCGCGCCAGGGCGGCGAGGTCGAGGGCGGCGGCGAACACCGGCCGGCCGCCGTCCAGCCGCACCGCCGCGGCCACGCTTAGGGTGAAGGCGTCGTAGCCCAGCCGCGCCGCGGCCAGCTCGAAGACCTCGGTGCCGCCGACCACGGCGACGCGAGCGGCCGCGCCGAAGCCGGCCGTCAGGAACCCGCGCAAATCGCCGGCGGCGGGATCGAACGCCACGGCGCGGTCGTCGTCGAGCGGCCGGGCGGGTGCGCGGGTGATCACGACCCGCCGGCGCCGCTTGACGTTGGGCGCGGCGTCGTGGGTCCGACGGCCGATCAGCGCCAAGTCGGCACGGTCGAGCGCGGCTTGAAACAGCGCCCAGTCGCTCTCGAAGCGCAGCGCGTCCGGCATCGCGCCCGCGGCGTCGGTCATCCGCGCGTCGCCCCCGACGATGGCGTGGCCGTGGACCCACATCGCTCAGGCCGCCGCGCGCCGGTGCCGCGGTGCGGCCGTGGGGCGCGCGCGGGCGAAGGCGACCGTCACCACCGCCAGCGTGAGCCCGGCGACCCACCACGCCGGGCGCAGGCCCGCGGCCGCGTCGAGATTGGCGGTGAGCAGGTCCAAAAGCGGCGCGCCGAACTTCAGGTGAAAGAAGACGGCTTCGCCGAGCGCCGTGGCGGCGATCGCCGCCGCGGCGAGGACGAGCGCGGCCGTCGCCGTCAGGGCGCCGGCGCGAGCGCGCCATATCCTCGCCGCCAACAGCCACGCCAGCACGCCCGCGAGCACGAAGGCCTCGCTCGGATCGAGCCGCGTCTGCAAGAACACGTGCGTCACGGCGAGCGGGGCGACGACGTAGCTCGCGCGGTGCAGCGCCTGCCAGCGGGCCGCCCCCAGCCGGCGCACGGCGGCGTCGGTCGAGGTCAGCCCGAGCACGATCAGGCCCGCGAGGGCGGTGGCGCCGAGGGTGAGGTAGAAGCGCGTGGCGATCTCGCCCGCGACCTTGGCGAGCACCCAGTCCTCGAGCGCGGCGTACGCGGCCAGATGCCCGAGGGCATAGGCGAGCGCCGCCAAGCCCACCATCCGCCGCACCAGGATCAGCCGGTTCCAGCGCCAGAGCAGGCGCAGCGGCGTCACCGCCAGCGACAGCAGGAGAAAGCGCACCGCCCAGCGGCCGCACTCGTCCTGCAGGCGCTCGACCGGCTCGGCGCCGAGCCCGCCCGCGGCGAGGGCGGCGAGCAGGACCGCGGCGGGCGCGGCCAGCAGGGCGAGTATCGCCACCTTCAGCGGCGAAGTTGCGCCTTTGCGGTCGCGCCACGGCGGGGCGGGCGCGAGACGGCGCGGCGACGGCGTCACGGGTGCGGTCATGGCTCGAACATGGCGCGCCGCCGCCGCCGTCGCCAGGGCCGGCGCTTGGCGCCGACCCGCGCTCCGGCTTACAACCGCGACTTTCGCGGATCTACGCCCGTGGCCCGTCGCCGTCTCGTCCACCGTCCGTGGTTCGTCGCCACCGCCGGCGCCGTCGCCGCCGGCTATCTGCGCGCCGTCGACGCCAGCGGCCGGTGGCGCGAGGCGTTCGCTCCCGAGGCCGTCGCCGTGCTGGCGCGCGGCGAGCCGGTGATCGCCGCGGTCTGGCATCAGCGCACCCTGGGCGTGCCCAAGCTGTGGCGCCGGATCCGACACCGGGCGGGCGGCGACGGTCCGGCCTCCGCCATCGTCTCCGAGCATGGCGACGGCGAGCTGATCGCGCAGACGCTGAAGCCTCTGGACATCGCGCCGATCCGCGGCTCGACCCGTCGCGGCGGCGCCCGCGCCGCCCGGCTCGCGCGCGACGCCGTCGCCGCCGGCCATTCCCTCGCCGTGGTCGTCGACGGCCCGCGCGGTCCCCACGCCGTCGTCCACGGCGGCGCGGTCTTCCTCGCCAAGGCCACGGGCTGCGCGTTGGTGCCGGTGACCTTCGCGGTCGCGCGCGGCGTCCAGGCACGGAGTTGGGACCGCATGCTGGTGCCGCTGCCGTTCACCCGTGGCACCTACCATGTCGGGCCGCCGCTCTACGTCGCGGCCGACGCCGACCGGGCGGAACTCGAACGGGTGCGTCTCGATCTCGGCCGCCGGCTGGCGGCGCTCAACGCCGAGGCGGATGCGGCGTACGGGGTCCCACGCTGACGCCGTAACGCGTTCTTGACACCGCTGCACCGGTGGTCGCATCGGTGATGCCGGATAAGAGGAGGACCCGATGAGCGGGTGGGAGCGGCCGGCCACGACGCCGGAGGCTCGTTCGCTGGGGATGTCCGCGCGTCGCCGAAGCGCGGATCGGGGACCGGGCGGAGGCTTGAGCCGCCGCCGCGCGGCGTGCGCTCGGACGGCGCCGGTTTCCGCTCGAACCCGTGTCGCCCGTACAACGAACGGGAGGCCCGAATGAACGACATCGGGGACCACGGCAGGGTCGACCGCACCGCCGCCTACGGCAGCCGCGATGGGGGCGGCATCGTCCGCTGCGACGCCTGCCCCGTGCTGTGCCGCATCCGACCGGGCCGCGACGGGGCGTGCGGGCGCTACGCCAACCGCCGCGGCCGGTTGGTGCGGACCGATCCGGTCGTGTTCGCGCAAAAGGTGGTCGAGGACGGCGGCGCGCTCGTCGAGTTCGCCAAGAACGAGGGCGACGGCACGCTGATCCGCGGCGCGCCCACCTTCGTCACCGGCATCGGCGCCGGCACCACCTATCCGGACTACAAGCCCGCTCCCTTCATCGTCGCCAACGACCACGACGGCTACGACACCGTCACCGTCGTCTCGGAGGGCATGTTCACCTATTGCGGCGTCAAGGTGAAGATCGACACCGACCGCCATTTGGGCGCCGAGTGCAGCACGGTGCGCGCCGACGGCCAGCCGGTCGGCCACGTCACCACCGCCGAGTACGGCTCACAGATGCTCTCGCTCGGCGGGGTGCGCCATCTCACCGCCGGCGCCCGCGACGAGGGCCGCGCCACCTGCACGGTGCTGGAGCGGCTGTGCAACGGCGAGGCGGTGGAGCTCGGCGTGGACGACGGCCCCGACGTCGTCGTCCAGTCCGGCGCCGCGCCGGTCGTCGACGGTCGGCGCGAGGAGCGCATGCGCAGCGGCTGCGGCTCGGCGATCGTCGGCATGTTCGCGCCGCAATGGGCCGGTCACGTCGACGAAGTGGTGGTCGTCGACGATCACATCACCGGCCTGTTGAGCGAGCACCAGGCCGGCCGCAAGCTCGCCCTGCCGCCGACGGGCGTGCATCTGCGCGGGCGCAAATCGACGCCCGGGCGCTATTTCGGCGTGACCGGCGCCGGGCGCAGCTGGGGCGGCACCGATCTGGCCGATCCGCGCGACGCCGTCGAGCGCATCGACGCCCGCTTCGCCTGGCCCGGCCTGCGGGTGTTGATCACCAGCACCACCGGCGAGGACGCCTTTTACGCCGTGCTCGACGACGACCTGCGGCTGGTCGAGGCGCCGCTGCCGCAGCCCGTCGCCGACACCGTCGCGCGCATCGGCGACCACTGCGAGCCCGCGCTCTGCACCGTCATGTTCATGGCCGGAGCCGGCGGCTCGTTGCGCGCGGGCGTGACCGAGAACCCGGTGCTCCTGACCCGCTCGGTGCGCGCCGGCGAGACCCGGGTGACGCTGGGCGGCGCGCCGGCCTATGTCTGGCCCGGCGGCGGCATCACCTTGATGGTCGACGTGGCGCGGATGCCGGCGGGTGCCTTCGGCTCGATCCCGACGCCGGCGCTGGTCGCGCCGATCGAGTTCACCCTGCCGCGCCATCTCTACGTCGCGCTCGGTGGCCACGACAGTTTCGTCCGGCCGCTGGAGGACGTCCTCGAACAGCACGCCCTGAGCGCGCGGATCGAGCGCTGGCTGTTGGACAATCCCTGGCCGCTCGAGCCGTTTCGGCGGTCCTCGTGACCGCTGCCACCGCGGCCGCGTCGCCGGCCCCCTCCGTCGGTCGGCTCGGCGATCGCCTGCATCTGCAGGAGGGTCCGATCGACCTGGTGGTCGACGCCTTCGGGCCGGCATCCGCCCGCGCCCGGGCCTTCGCGCGCGCCTACGCCGCGTTCGACGGTCTGCTCGCCAGCCTCGCCCGCCAGCTCGCGACGCTGCGCCGCCCCCTCGACGAGCGCTGGCCGGCGGACGCCTCGCCGACGGCGGAGCGGATGCGGCGGGCGGTGGCCGCCGTCGACGGCCTGTTCGTCACCCCGATGGCGGCGGTCGCCGGGGCCGTCGCCGACACGGTGCTCGCGGCGATGCGCGAGGTGGAGGGGCTCGACGCCGCCTACGTCAACAACCGCGGCGACATCGCGCTGTTCGTCACCCCGCCGCGCCCGCTCGACATCGGCGTCGTCACCGCCGTGCGCACCGCCGGCATCGGCGCCGGGCTGCACGTCGATGCGCCGAGCGGCGTCGGCGGGATCGCCACCAGCGGCTGGGACGGCCGCTCCTTCTCGCTCGGCGTCGCGGACGCCGTCACCGTGCTGGCGCACGATGCCGCCACCGCCGACGTCGCCGCCACGCTCATCGCCAATGCGGTCGACACCGACGACCCCGCCGTCGCCCGGACGCCGGCGCACGACTTGGACCCCGACAGCGATCTGGGTTGGCGGCCGGTCACGACCGCCGTCGGCCCGCTCGCCCCCGCCGCGGTGGACGCGGCGCTCGCCGCCGGTCGGACGCTGGCGGCGGACTGGGTGCGCGCGGGCCGCATTCTCGGCGCACTGATCGCGGTTCAGGGTCGGGGCGTCGTTTGTGGTCCCCGCGCCGACGCGGTCCGCGTCGCGGAACGCCCTCGCCCGCTCGCGGAGGCTCGCCCATGATCCGGCCCACGTGCCTCGCCCTCGCCGCCCTCCTGGCGGCGGCGCCGCCCGCCCTCGCCCAAAGCCAGGAGCCGGTGCGCATCGGCGAGCTCAACAGCTACAGCGACCTCGCCGCCTTCACCGTGCCCTACCGCCAGGGCTGGCGGCTCGCGGTCGAGGAGATCAACCAAGCGGGCGGCGTCCTGGGCGGCCGGCCGCTAGAGGTGATCAGCCGCGACGACGGCGGCACCACGGGCGACGCCGTGCGCGTCGCCGAGGAGCTGGTCAGCCGCGAGGAGGTCGCGTTCCTCTTCGGCACCTTCCTCTCCAACGTCGGCATCGCGGTGGCCGACTTCGCCGCGCAGCGCGAGCTGCTCTTCCTCGCCGCCGAGCCCTTGACCGACGCGCTCAGCCTCGAGGCCGGCAACCGCTTCACCTTCCGCATGCGGCCCTCGACCGAGATGCAGACCCAGATGCTGGTCGACGCGGCCGAGCGCGCGGGGGTCGCCGCCGAGCGCTGGGCGGTGGTGGCGCCCAACTACGAGTACGGCCAGGCGGCGGCGACCGCCTTCGCCCGGCTCGCGGATGCCCGCATGGGCGACGCCGAGATCGTCGCCGAGCAGTTCCCGGCGCTGGGGCGGATCGACGCCGGGGCGACGATCGCCGCGATCGAGCGGGCACGACCCGACGCCGTCTTCAACGCGCTCTTCGGCGGCGATCTCGCCAAGTTCGTGCGCGAGGGCTCGATCCGCGGCACCTTCGAGGGCCGGTCGGTGCTGAGCCTGATCACCGGCGAGCCCGAATGGCTCTATCCGTTGCGCGATGAGGTGCCCGCGGGCTGGCTGGTGACGGGCTATCCGTGGGCGCAGATCGAGGATCCCGACCATGTCGCCTTCGTCGAGGCCTACCGGGCGCGCTTCGACGGCGAGGCGCCGCGGCTGGGCTCGCTTTTGGGCTACATGGTCGGCCAGACCATCGCCGCGATGCTGGAGGAGGCCGGCTCCACCGACACCGAGGCCATGATCGCGGCACTCGAGACCATCGAGGTGGCGACGCCGCAGGGCCCCTTGCGCTTTCGCGCCATCGACAACCAGTCGACCATGGGCGCCTGGGTCGGCCGGCTCGAGCTCGGCGACGACGGCCGCGGCCGGATGACGGACTGGCGCTACCTCGACGGGGCGGACTATCTGCTGTCCGAGCAGCGGGTGCGCGCGGTCAGGAGCGACTGACGCCGCGTCACCGCGGCCGGCGGGGGCGCCGGTCTCACCGCCGGGCGGGACATGGAACCGAGCTTTCTCGTCATCCAGGCGCTGAACGGCCTGACCAGCGCCTCGGTGCTGTTTTTGGCGTCGGTGGGCCTCACGATCATCTTCGGGGTCACCCGGATCGTGAACTTCGCCCACGGCTCGTTGCACATGCTCGGCGCCTATGTCGGCTTCACCCTGGCCGAGGCGCTGATGGCGAGCTTGTGGGCGCCCTTGGGCTTCTGGGCCGCGGTGGTCCTCGCTGCGCTCGCCGTCGGTGGCGTGGGCGGGCTGATCGAGCTGCTCCTGCTCCGCCGCATCTACAAGGCGCCGGAACTTTTCCAGCTCTTGCTCACCTTCGGGCTCGTGCTCGTCTTCCAGGACGGCGTGCGGCTGATCTGGGGGCCCGAGGACATCCTCGGGCCGCGCGCGCCCGCGCTTTCGAGCTTCGTCGAGATCCTGGGCTATCGCTTTCCGCAGTACGACCTCGTCCTGATCGCGCTCGGCCCGGTGACGCTGGTGCTGTTGTGGCTGCTGTTTCGCCGGACGCGCTTCGGCGTGCTGGTGCGCGCCGCGACCGAGGACCGCGAGATGGTGGCCGCCCTCGGCGTCGATCAACGGCGGCTCTTCACCACCGTCTTCGTGCTCGGCGCCGCGCTCGCCGGGCTCTCCGGCGCGCTGCAGGTGCCGCGCGCGGCCTTGAACCCGCAGATGGACCTCGACGTCGTCGTCCAGGCCTTCGTCGTCACCGTCGTCGGCGGGCTCGGCAGCGTCACCGGGGCCTTTCTCGCCGCCATCCTGATCGGCCTTTTGAACGCCTTCGGCATCCTCGTCTTCCCGAAGATCACGCTGGTGCTCGTCTTCCTCGTGATGGCGGTGGTCCTCGTCCTGCGCCCGCAGGGCCTCTTGGGCCGGCCCGAGGCCGCGGGCGGCCACGGCGTCGCCGTGGTGGCCTTGATGCCGGGCGGGCGCCGGGTCCGGCAGGGCTACGCCGTGCTCGTCGCCGCGCTCCTGGCATTGCCGCTCGTCGCCGACGCCTATTTCCTCAAGCTCTCCATCGACGCGCTGGTCTTCGCCCTCTTTGCCATGAGCCTCGGCTTCATCATGGGCACGGGCGGCATCATCTCCTTCGGCCACGCCGCCTATTTCGGCCTCGGCTGCTACGGCGCCGGACTCCTCGTCCACCACCTGGGCGTTCGCATGGAGCTGGCGCTGGTGGCGGCACCGGTCGCGGCCGCCCTCGGCGCGGCGCTGTTCGGCGCGCTCTGCGTCAGACTTTCCGGCGTCTACCGCGCCATGCTCACCCTGGCCTTCGCCCAGATCGTCTACGCCGCCGCCTTTCAATGGGTCGCGCTCACCGGCGGCGACAACGGCCTCGTCGGCCTCTGGCCCGCGGCGTGGGCGAGCGCGCGCACCGTCTACTACTACCTCGCCCTCGGCTCGTGCCTCGCCGGCATCGCCCTGCTCCACCGCGCCAGCTTCGCGCCCTTCGGCTACGCGCTGAGGGGCGTTCGCGACAGCGCGCCGCGCGCCGCCGCCATCGGCATCGACCCGTGGCGCCACCCGTGGGCGGCGTTCACGCTGGCCGGGGCCTGCGCCGGGCTCGCGGGCGGGGTCTACACCTTCGCGCTCGGCAGCATCGATCCGGGCGTGCTCGCCATCCCGACCTCGGTGGACGCCCTCGCCATGACGCTTCTGGGCGGCATCCAGACCGTGCTCGGTCCGGTCGCGGGTGCGGCGACGCTCACCTTCGTGCAGGATCAGGTCATGCCGCTCACCGACTACTGGAAGCTGATCAAGGGGCTGATCATCGTCGGGCTCGTCCTCGTCTTCCGCGAAGGCCTGGTCGGTTTCGCCCGGGACCGGATGGAGGCCCGCGGGCGATGACGCTTCTGGTGGCGGACGGGCTGATCAAGTCCTTCGGCGGCGTCCACGCCGTGCGCGAGGTCGGCTTCCGGCTGGAGCGCGGCGAGCGGCTCGCCGTCATCGGCCCCAACGGTGCCGGCAAGTCGACGCTCTTCGCCGTGATCGGCGGCCAGCTCCGCCCCGACGGCGGGCGCGTCCGGCTCGACGACCGCGACGTCACGGGGCTGGCGGCGCACCGCCTCGCCCGCGCCGGCGTCGCGCGGACCTTCCAGGTCGCGGCGGCCTTTGCGTCGATGACCGTGGCGGAGAACGTCCAACTGGCGCTGTTGAGCCGGCAGCGCCGCCTCTTCGGGGTCTGGCGCGCCGCCCGCTTCAAAGAGCGCATCCCGGCGATGGCGGTCTTGGAGCGGCTGGGCCTGGGAAGGCAGGCGGACCGCCCGGCGGGTGTGCTGGCCTACGGCGATCTCAAGCGGCTGGAGCTCGCCCTCGCCCTCGCCCTCGAGCCCGTCCTCCTGTTGATGGACGAGCCCACCGCCGGCATGGCGAGCGCGGAGCGCCACGCGCTCATGGACCTCACCGGCGAGGTCGTCGCCGAGCGCGGCCTGGGCCTGTTGTTCACCGAGCACGACATGGACGTCGTCTTCGCCCACGCCGACCGGGTGCTCGTCCTCGCCCGCGGCGAGGTGGTGGCCGAGGGCGCACCCGCCGCGATCCGCGCCGACCCCGAGGTGCGTGCGCTCTATCTCGGCGACGATGTCGGCGAGGCCGCCTGACCGTGGCGCCGCTTCTGGCCGCGCGCGGGCTCGAGGCCTTCTACGGTCGCGCCCAGATCCTCTTCGAGGTCGATCTCGAGGTCGACGCCGGCGAGGCGGTGGTCCTGCTCGGCCGCAACGGCGCCGGCAAGACGACGACGCTGCGCACGCTGATGGGCCTGGTGCCCACTCGGCGCGGCGAGATCGCCGTCGACGGCGAGCCGATCACCGCCGCCGAGCCCACCCACCGTATCGCGCGGCGCGGGATCGGGTGGGTCCCCGAGGACCGCCGCATCTTCGGCGAGCTGACGGTGGCGGAGAACCTCGAGGTCGGTCGGCGCGACCCCGCACCCGGCCGCGCGCCGTGGACGCCCGAGACGTTGTTCGAGCTGTTCGCCAACCTCGCGGAGCTGCGCCGGCGGCGCGCCCGCTACATGTCCGGCGGCGAGCAGCAGATGCTCGCCATCGCGCGCACGCTGATGGGCAACCCGCGGCTGGTGTTGCTGGACGAGCCGTCGGAAGGCCTCGCCCCCGTGGTCGCCCAGGACCTCGCCCGCGCCGTCGTGGCGATGAAGGAGGCCGGCGTCGGCCTTTTGCTGTCCGAGCAGAATCTCGGCTTCGCCACCGCCGTCGCCGAGCGCGCCTACGTCATCGAGGGCGGTCGCATCCGCTGGCGCGGGGCGATGCGCGAGCTGCGCGCGGACGAGGCGACGCGCCGACGCTGGCTGGCGGTGTGAGGCGCGCGCGGTCGGGCCGATGCGACGAGCGGCCGGCTTGTTCACCCGCAACCTCCTGAGCAACCAACCGAAAAGCGCATTCTGGGTTCGTTTCGTCATCCCGGTGCGTCACGCTCCGC
>CAZCVH010000040.1:0-12415 GCA_964502115.1 uncultured Geminicoccaceae bacterium | reverse complement strand
CCTCGGCTTGCCGCTCGCGCTCGCGATCGCGGCGCAGGCTTACCTGAACCGCGCCGACGCCAATTGGGCCGCGCCGGTCTATCTCGGCTTCACCGTCGCGGTCGCGGCGTGGCTGGTGGCGGGCGCGCGCCGGCGGATCGCGGGCGCCACCGTCGGCCTGCACCTGGTCGTCTTCGCGCTGGTGGTCGGCGCCGGGGTGATGCACCGCGACACGCCCTCCGCCTTCGGCGCCGCGCTCGATCCCTTCCGCAAGCTGCGCGGCACCGATGACGCGATCGCCGCCGTCGCCCCGGTGTTGGACGCGCACCCCGACGCGCGGTTGGTGATGACCGACCGCATGCTGATGGCCAACCTGCTCGTCGGCACCGGCTGGCCGCTGGCGCGGGCGGTGATGTGGAACCCGAGCGGCGAGATCACCAACCACTTCGAGCTGGTGACCGCCTTTCCCCCCGACGGCGCCGGCAGCTACGTGGTCGTGACCCGCGGCGACGTTCCGACCGCGCTGCTCGACCATTTCGCCGCCCACTCGCCCCTCATGGCCGTGTCCATCCCCACCCACAGCGACCGCGGCTTCACCCTGCAGCTTCACCTCGCGCGCGATTTCGAGGGCTACCGTTGACGCCGGCGGCGGCGGGACGGCGGGGGCGCGGGCGTGGCGTCTCGCCGCGGCCGCAGCCTTGCGGCGCTCGGCGCGTTGGCGTGGTGTGGAGCCGGTGGAGCGGAGACGGGACATGAAGATCGGGATCATCGGTGCCGGCGCGGTCGGCAGCGCGGTGGCGAACGCCGCCATGCTGACCGACGTCGCGCACGACGTCGTGCTGATCGACCGCGACGCCGCGCGCGCCCGCGCCGAGGCGCAGGACATCCTGCACGCCGCCGCCTTCGGCCACGCCTGCGTCGTCCGCTCCGGCGACTACGACGCGCTCGCAGGCTGCGGCGCGATCATCGTCGCCGCCGGCGTCGCGCAGCGCGAGGGCGAGACCCGGCTCGAACTCCTCGACCGCAACCGCAAGGTGTTCGAATCGATCCTGCCGCCGGCGCTCGCGGCCGCGCCCGACGCGCTGATCGTGGTCGCGACCAACCCCGTCGACGTCATGACCGAGGTCGCCACCGAGCTGGCGGGGCTGCCCGCCGGCCGTGTCTTCGGCACCGGCACCATTCTCGACAGCGGGCGGTTTCGCGCGCTGTTGGCGCATCACCTGCAGGTCGCGCCGCGCTCGCTCCACGCCTTCGTCCTCGGCGAGCACGGCGACAGCGCGGTGCTGGCCTGGAACAGCGCGGTGGTCGGCGCGCTGCCGCTGTTCGACTTCGCCGAGCAGGTCGGTCGCCCGGTCGACCGCGAGGTCCGCGCCGAGATCGACGCCGGCGTCCGCCAGGCGGCCTATCGGATCATCGAGGGCAAGGGCTACACCAACTACGGCATCGCCGGCGGGGTGGCGCGGCTGTTGCGCGCCATCGCCGGCAACGAGCACGCCCTGCTCTCGGTGTCGATGGAGACCGCGCAGATCGGCGGATGCGGGCCGGTGGCGCTGTCGCTGCCGCGCGTCGTCGGTGCCGGCGGGGTGATCGAGACGGTGATGCCGGCGCTCTCGGACGACGAGGCCGCAGCGCTGAGCCGCAGCGCCGAGGTCTTGATCCGCGCCGCCGGCCGCGAGCCTTGAGGCGCCGCGGCGGGCCGCCGGCCGTTTCGTCCGGGGGGCCGAGCGCGTAAGCTCGCCTCCCTTCCATCCGCAAGGCGCGCCCGCTGCACTCCCCGCCGTTTCTCGCCGACCTGCTGGTCTTCCTCGTCGCCGCCGTCGTGATGGTGCCGCTGGTGCGCCGGCTGCGCTCGAGCCCGGTGCTGGGCTATCTCGCCGCCGGCATCGTGGTCGGGCCCCACGCGCTCGGGCTCGTCGAGAACGATCAGGCGCTGCACGTCATCGGCGAGTTCGGCGTCGTCTTCATGCTCTTCATGATCGGGCTCGAGCTCTCGCTGCGGCGGCTGTGGGTGATGCGGCGGCTGGTCTTCGGGCTCGGCCTTGATCGGGCTGATCGCGCTGGCCCTCGGCCAGCCGCCGGCGGCGGCGCTGGTCATCGGCGGCGCGCTCGCGCTGTCCTCCACCGCGTTCGTGCTGTAGTTGCTCTCCGAGCGCGGCGAGCAGATGACGCGCCACGGCCGCCACGCCTTCGCCATCCTGCTGTTTCAGGATCTGGCCGTGCTGCCCCTGTTGGTGGTCATCCCGCTGCTGGCGGGCGCGAGCAGCACCGTCGCAGGCGCGCTCTTCCACGTCGCCGTCGTCGCCAGCCTGACGCTCGGCGGCATCATCCTCGCCGGCCGCTTTTTGCTGCAGCCGGCCTTTCGCGTCGTCGCCGCCACCAACAGCAACGAACTGTTCGCGATCGCGACGCTCACCCTCGTGCTCGGCACCGGCTGGGTGACCCAACAGGCCGGCATGTCGATGACGCTGGGCGCCTTCATCGCCGGCCTGATGGTCGCCGAGACCGCCTTTCGCCATCAGATCGAGGCGGATATCCGGCCGTTTCGCGGCATCCTGTTGGGCCTCTTCTTCATGAGCGTCGGCAGCTCGATGGACCTGGCGCTGATCGACGCCGACGGCGTTCGGCTCTTGGGCCTTTTGGCGGCGCTGTTGATCCTCAAGGCGGTGGTGATCTTCGCGCTCGCCCGGCTGTTCCGCCTGGCGGCGGCCGACGGCGCGCAGGTGGCGCTCACCCTGGCCCAGGGCGGTGAGTTCGCCTTCGTGGCGCTGACGCTGGCCACCGGCCTCGGCGTCGTCGAGCCGCGGACCACCCAGACCTTGATGGCGACCGTGGCGCTGAGCCTTTTGGTGACGCCCGCGCTCGCCGCGCTCGGCCGCCGGGCGGCGCGGCGCCTCCACGCCTCGCCGGTGGACGATGCCGACACCCTCGTCGAGGAGAGCGCCGAATTCACCGGCCATCTCGTCATCGCCGGTTACGGCCGGGTCGGGCAGACCGTGGCGCGCCTGGCCGAACTCGAGAACCTGCCGTGGCTGGCGCTCGACACCGACCACGCCCGCGTCGCCGACGCCCGCGCCTCGGGCCTGCCGGTCTGTTTCGGCGACACCACCCGCGCCGAGGTGCTGGACGCCGCCGGCCTCGGCCGGGCGCGGGCGCTGGTGGTGACGCTCAACAGCCCGATCGCCACCAGCCGCGCGCTGGCCGCGGTGTGCGCGCACTGGCGCCAGCTGCCGGTGGTGGCGCGCGCCCACGACCAGGCGCACGCTCAGCAGCTGCACCATCTGGGCGCGACGGCGACGGTGGCTGAAGCGGCGGAGAGCAGCCTGCAGCTCGGCGGGCTGACGCTGACCACCGCCGGCAGCGACCCGACGCGGGTGCAACAGCACGTGGCCGCGATGCGCGCCGAGGTCGGCGCCATGCTCGGCGTCGACGCCCCGGCACCGCCCAAACGCACGAAGACCGCAGCGGCGACCTCGTGGTCCCGCGATACGGAACCCGAAGCGCCGGTGCGGCCCACGTCGCGAGGCCGAGGTCCGCGCGCCGGAACCTCGGCCGCGGTGACGCCGCTCAGGCGGCGACGCGGAAGGCCCAGTAGTGCGCGCCTTCCTCCTTGATGTACGGGCCGTCGAGCACGCGGTCGACGAGCTCGGCCTCGCCGCGCGCCTGCACCCGCTCGACCTCGTCGACGAAGTCGGTGGCGTCGGCGTAGCTGCGGCGGGTGGTGACGATGGCGAGTCCGCCCGGCTTGGTCAGCCGAAACATCTCGGAAAGCTCGCTCGGCGGGACGTGGCCCAGGGTGAACACACCGCAGGCGAGCGAGACGTCCCACTTGCGGCCGCCCACGCGCTCGAACGCGCCCTCGAGCGGCTGATCGCCCCAGAGCTCACGGTAAACGCCGAGATCGCGGGCACGGTCGACCATCTCGGTGGAGAGATCGAAGCCGTCGATCGGCTGCAGGCCGCGCTCCTTCAAGACCGCGCCGACGAGGCCGGTGCCGCAGCCGACGTCCATGACCTCGACGCCGGGACCGGCGAGGTCGACGGCGACGCCGTTGCCGCCGGCCACCTGCTGCAGGCAGTCGACGAGGAAATTGGGCGCGACGTAGCCTTCGTCTTGAACGTCGGCGTCGTACGCGTCGGCCCAGTCGCGATAGTACTGCGTGAGATTGTCGAGATCGCCGCTGAGGTCGTGCGCGGCCTTGATGCGCGCCAAGCTGGGATCGGTCACCGGTGACGGTCTCCTTTGGCTGTCGTTTCGGGTGGGGAGCAGCGGCCGGCGGGCCGCTATGACGGGCGCCCCCGTTTGGACATCCGCACCGAACGCGGCACGGTGTCGAAGCTCGGCACCGCGAGATGTGTCGAGCGCGTGCCGGAATTGCGATACTACCGTCGCTTCTCGAAAAGTCAAAGCCCGTGCCGCAGGTGCGAACCGGGCCGGGCACCTCGACAGCGTCGAGGCGACGCCCTATGCGAGCGCGAGGTTCCTTCGCTTCTCGAGTTGAAGTCGTTGTCGATCGACCGTCCGCACCCCGGCGGCCTCGTGGGCCATCTTTCGCGTCGCTGCTCCGCGTTGGTTCGAGCGCGCCGCGTCGACCGACGCCGACGGCCGCGTCCGCGCTACGGGCTCGCGGTCCTCGTCGTCACCGAGCCGCCGTTCCCCACCCCGGCGACCTCGCCTGCACCGGCGCGATGAGCGACGCCCCGTCGGACTGGGCCGCCGCCCGATTGGTGGCGCCGCGCGCAGGCGAGCTCACGCTCTCCGTCGTCGTGCCGGTGCGCAACGAGGGTCCCAACATCGCCGACCTCGTCACCGAGATCGCCGCCGCGCTGGAACCGCGCGGCGGCTTCGAGATCATCTACGTCGACGACGGCAGCGACGACGACACCGCGCTCGAACTCGCCCGCACCCGCCGGCTCGAACCCCGCCTGCGCGTGGTCCGCCACCACCGCCCCGGCGGTCAGAGTGCGGCGTTGCGCTCGGGGATTCTGAGCGCGCGCGCCCCCTTGGTCGCCACCCTCGACGGCGACGGCCAGAACGACCCGGCGGAGCTGCCGCGGCTCTTGGAGACGTTCGTCGGGACCGACAGTCGGCCGCCCCTGGGTCTCGTCGGCGGCGATCGCTCCAAGTCGCGCCGCGACCGCTGGGTCAAGCGCCGGTCCTCGCACATCGCCAACGCCGTGCGCGGCCGCGTCCTCGGCGACCGCACCCTCGACACCGGTTGCGGCCTCAAGGTGATGCGCCGCGACGCCTACCTGCTGTTGCCCTATTTCGACCACCAGCATCGCTTTCTCGCCGCGCTCTTCCTGCGCGAGGGCTTCGCCGTGCGCTCGGTGCCGGTGGGGCACCGCCCGCGCCTCAAGGGGCGCTCGAAATACGGCACGTTCGACCGCTTGGCGGTCGGCGTCGTCGACCTCTTGGGCGTGGCTTGGCTGCGCCGCCGGCGGCGGCCGGTGATCGCCATCGAGGACAGCTGAGTGATGTTCGAGCAGTGGTTCGCCGACCTGACCCGGGCCGAAGTGATCTGGGTCTCGATCGGTTTTCTCGGCCAGTTCATGTTCTCCATGCGCTTTCTCGTCCAGTGGCTGGCGAGCGAGCGCGCCCGCGAGAGTATCGTACCGATGGCCTTTTGGTATTTCAGCATCCTAGGCGGGATGACGCTGTTGTCCTACGCGATTTGGCGGCAGGATCCGGTGATCATCGTCGGCCAGGCGACGGGACTGATCATCTATTCCCGCAACCTGCGCCTGATCTACAAAAAGAGCCGTCGCCAACGCCGCGCCGCCAAACGCGAGCGGGCGACGAAGCGTCCGGCGGCGTGAGCCGGCCGGCGACGCTGGGGTGCATCCTCGCCGGCGGCCGCAGCCGGCGCATGGGCGTCGACAAGGCGGGTCTCGCGCTCGGCGGCCGCGCGCTGGTCGCCCACGTCGTCGCGCGCCTCGGCCCGCAGTGCGACGCGCTGATGATCGCGGGGCCGAGCGGCGCACCCGCGCTCGCGGCCACCGGCCTCGCGGTCGCCGACGACGCGTTGCCCGGCGGGCTCGGCCCGCTCGCCGGCCTCCTCACCGGCCTGCGTCGGGCCGGCGAGCGCTTCGCCTTCGTCGTGACGGCAGCGGTCGACACGCCGTTCCTGCCGGCGGACCTGGTGGCGCGGCTGCACGCCGGCCGCGGCGACGCGGCGATCGTCACCGCCGCGAGCGGCGCGCGCGTCCATCACGTCGTCGCGCTGTGGTCGACGGCGCTGGCGGACGACCTGGAGCGCGCCCTGGGGCGCGACGGCGTCCGCCGCGTCGAAGCCTTCGCCGCCCGCCATCGCGCCGCGCGGGCATGGTGGACGACGACCGGCGGTGATCCCTTCGACAACGTCAACACGCCGGCGGATCTGGCCCGCGCCGAAGCCCGGCTCGCCGCCGGCTGAGGCGCGGACTTGCGGGACGCGCGCGGCTCACCCATGTCACATTTGTCGGTCGCCTGCTCGGGGCCGACGGTGTGTTTCGGCGCGGCCGATGGTGGCGCGCCCCAACCCGTATCGCTCGGAGAGGATACGATGGCTCTTTTTACGGCTCATCGCCCCGCTTTCCCCTTTGTGCCGTTCGACCGGACGGCGCGCGCCCACGAGCCCGCCAACCGTCGGGTCGGGTCGGCGCCCTACGACCTCGTCAAGACCCGTCGCGACCGCTACCGCTTGACCCTGGCCGTGCCCGGCTTCGGCGAGGAGGATCTGGAGATCGTGACCCGCGACGCCGACCTCGTGGTACGCGGCACGCCGCCCGGCACCGCGGACGACGTCACCGCGGACGACGTCACGGTGCTGCATCGCGGCCTCGTGCGCCGGCCGTTCGAGCGCCGCTTCGCGCTCGCCGAGCACGTCCGCGTCGACGGCGCCCGGCTCGCCGACGGTCTGTTGACGATCGACCTCGTGCGCGAGCTTCCCGAAGCGCTCGAGCCGCGCACGATCGCGATCGACAACGCGGCCTGAACCGGTCGATCATCGGCGCCGCGGGCGTGTGTTCGCGTCCGCGGCGCCCCCGATCGCGTTCGTACGCGCGCTCGGGGTGTTCGAGTTTGGGAGTGTGAACGGTGGCCGATCTCTACAGCGTTCTCGGTCTGAAGCGTGACGCGTCCGACGACGAGATCCGGCGCGCCTACCGGAAGCTCGCCAAGGAGCTGCACCCCGACCGCAATCCCGGCGACGCCAAGGCCGAGGAACGCTTCAAGGAGGTCTCCAAGGCCTACGAGATCCTCGGCGACAAGGACAAGCGCCCGGCCTACGATCGCGGCGAGATCGACGAGGAGGGCCGCGAGCGCTTCCAACAAGGCTTCGGCTTCGGCCAGGGCGGGCCCGGTCAAGGCGGCTTCGGCGGTGCGCGCGGCTTCGGTGACGGCTTCGGCGGCGGCGGTCGTCGCGGCTTTCGCTACCAGACCCGAACCGGTCCCGGCGGGCCCACCGACTTCGGCGGTTTCGAGGACATCTTGAACACGGTGTTCGGCGGCGGCCGCGGCGGCTTCGGGTTCGAGGCCGGCCCGGCGGCGAGCGCCGACACCCGCTACGAGATCAGCCTCGACTTCCTCGACGCCGTGCGTGGCGGCAAGCAACGCCTCACCCTCACCGACGGCGACACCGTCGACGTCAACATCCCCGCCGGCATCGAGGACGGCCAGACCCTGCGCCTCAAGGGGCGCGGCGCCGGCGGCGGCGACGCGCTGTTGACCGTCAAGGTGCGGCCGCACCCGCGCTTCAAGCGCGACGGCAACGACATCCACGTCGACGTCGAGGTGCCGCTGGCGGTGGCGGTCGGCGGCGGCAAGGTGCCGGTGCCGACCATCGACGGCGACGTCGCTTTGAACGTGCCGGCCGGCACGAATTCCGGCCGCACGCTCCGATTGAAGGGGCGCGGCGTCCGTCACGGCAAGAGCGGCGAGCGCGGCGATCAGTACGCCCGCGTCCTGATCACCCTGCCGAGCGACGCCGAGGACATGGCCGCCCTCAAGGACTGGGCACGCGGCAAGGTCACCGAATGAGACGGTCCCTGCTCGGCCTCGACGCCCGGCTGCGCGCCGCCCGGCGCGGCTACGCCGGCGAAACGCTCGCGCTGTTCGCCGCCCTGGCGGCGACCCTGATGCTCGTCGGCTGGCTGGTGGGCGGGCTCGTCGGGGTGGTCATCGCGCTCGCGGTCGCCTTTTTGACCACCCAGGTCCTGGCCAATCTCAAGGCCGATCAGCTGATGCGGATGCAGGGGGCGGTGCCGCTGGCGACGTCACAGGCCCCGGGCCTGCACCGCATCGTCGGCGCCCTCGCCCAGCGCGCCGAACTCGACGCCCGACCGCGGCTCTACCTCTTGCCCGGCGGCGTGCCGAACGCCTTCACGGTGGGCGAGAACGACCAGGCCGCCGTCGCCGTCTCGCGCGGCCTGTTGGGCGAACTCGGCCAGCGCGAGCTCCAGGGCGTGATCGCCCACGAACTCGCCCACGTCCAGGCGGGCGACACCCGCGTCATGCGGTTCGCCGGCTCGCTGGTGCACGCCACCCGCACCGTCGGCCAGGTCGGGCTGATCGCCTGCGCGCTGGCGGCGCTGATGGGCGAGCCGATCCCGCTCGTCCTGCCGCTGTTGTTCTTCGGCGCCCCCGCCGTGGCGATGGCGCTGCAGCTGTGGCTGTCGCGGCGCCGCGAGTTCGCCGCCGACGCCACCGCGGTGGCGCTCACCGGCGACGCCTACGGGCTGGCCTCGGCGCTGGTGCGCCTCGACCACTGGCGCTCGCGGCTGCGCTATCTGGGCTACGCCCTCGGCACCCCACCGTCCTGGCTGAGCTCGCACCCGCCGACGCGCGAGCGGCTGAACCGGCTGCAGGACCTCCAGCCCGAGGCCTTCCTGCCGCCGCCGCCGCGGCGCGCGATCTGGACCTGGGCGCTGTGAGCCCCCGGCCGTCGCCGCGCCCACCTCTGGCGGCGGTTCGAGCCGCCGGTTAGGGTGCCGGCGCCATCGGGGAGGAGGGCGAGATGCGGAGCTGGGTGGTCGCGGCCGGGTGGGTCGCGCTGACGTCGGCGGCCGGAGCGTACGACGGCATCGTCGACAAGCAGGTCTTCGAACTCGGCCCCTACACCACCGTCAACGGCGAGGCGATCGCCGGGGTGCGCGTCGGCTGGGAGGCCTATGGCGAACTGAACGCCGCGCGCGACAACGCCGTCCTCGTCACCCACTTCTTCTCCGGCACCAGCCACGCCGCCGGGCGCTACGGCGAGGACGGTCCACGCGGCTATTGGGACGAGCTGATCTGCGCCGGCTGCCCGCTCGACACCGAGCGCTTCTACGTCCTGAGCGCCGACACGCTGGTGAACCTCAACGCCGGCGATCCGAACGTGGTGACGACCGGGCCGGCCTCGATCGACCCGGCGACCGGCGAGCCCTACGGTATGGACTTTCCGGTCGTGACCATCGCCGACTTCGTCGAGGTCCAGCGCGCGCTGGTGGAGAGCCTCGGCATCGAGCGCCTGCACGCGGTGATGGGGGCCTCGATGGGCGCGCTGCAGGCGCTCGAGTGGGCGAGCTCGCATCCCGAGATGGTCGCGCGCGTCGTCCCCGTCATCGGCGCCGGCGAAGCCGACGCCTATCTGATCGGCTGGCTCGACGCCTGGGCGGCGCCGATCCGGCTCGATGCGAACTGGCGGGGCGGCGACTATTACGGCGGCGAGCCGCCGACCGACGGCCTCGCCCGGGCGCTCGCGCTGGTGACGCTGCAGGCCAACCACCGGGAGTGGGCCGACGCCGCCTTCGGGCGCGCCTGGGCGGTCGAGGGCGAGGATCCGGCGGCGTCGATGGCCCACCGCTTCGCCATCGAGGAGGCGCTCGACCGGGTCGCGCGCGACCGCGCGGCCGTGGCCGACGCCAACCACTTCCTCTACCTCGTCAAGGCCAACCAGCTCTTCCGCGCCGGCCACGGCGAGACGCTGGCCCGGGGCCTCGCCGCGATCGAGGCGCCGACCTTGATGATCCACACCCCCGAAGACCTCATCTTCGCGCCCGAGCTGGTGCGCGCGACCGCGACGCTGATCGGCGCCGACGGCACCCCGGCCGAGCTCCTCGAGCTGCAGGGCCGGCGCGGCCATCTCGACGGCGTCCTCCAGATCGGCCAGGTCGCGGACGAACTGCGGGCGTTTCTCGCCGAGTAGGCGCCGGCTCGGCCCCGGCCGGGTGATCACACCTGCTTGGCGAAGCCGTCCAGAAAACGCCGGGCCTCGTCGGCGCTGGTGAACAGCCGGCCGGCGGCGTAGCAGTGCCCGTCCGGCATGCGGATCAGGTCCTCGCCGGCATAGCTCTCGTGGACGACGCCCTCCGCGCCGACGGCGGCGTGTCCCTTGTAGTGCGCTTCCAGCGCGGCGGGGCGGTCGTCCAGGCCGTGGACGTGGACGTCCTCGGCGCCGTGGCGCTCGAGGATCTCGCTCGCGCGCTGCTCGTGGGCGTCGTCGCGGGTGCGCACCCACAACAACAGACCGCCCTTCTTCAGCTGCTCGTCGAGGGCGTGGGCGTGGTGGCGGCCCAGGCTCTGGGCCAGCACGCCGCCGAGCGAGCCGCCGGTGGCCCCGCCCACGACGGTGGTCAGGATCGCGGTGGCGATGGCGCCGCCCGAGGCCAGCACCGGCAGCATGCCCGCGAGCGCGCCGACATAGAGCAGCCCGCCCACCAGCCCGCCCTCGGCGTCGCCGTAATCCTCGCGCCCGACATAGGCCTTGGTCGGGACCTCGGGGTCGTCCTCGAGCTCGCGCACGGAGGTGACGACGTGGCCCAGCTTCTCGCGCACGGCGGCGTCGCCGGCGAGGATGCTGAGATCGGCGCGGCCGAAGCCCGACATCATCAGCTCGTCGGCGGCCCGCTCGAACGCCCCGGCGTCGTGGAACACGCCCACCGCCTCGCGCACCTGCGTCGTCATCCCGTCCTCCCGGCACCGTTCAGTTGTTGCCCTTGGCATATGAACCCTCGCGGCGCCGCTGCCAATGCGCGCCGCCGCCCCACCGCCGCGCCGGACCCCCTCGTTTCGCCTTAACCCCCTGATACATCAACGAAAAATCCCGCTCCCGGTTCGTTTCGTAGGACCGCCTGCGGCGGGCGCCCGTCCCGCCCGCGCGGGCCGTCGCCCGGCCCGTCACACCCTCGTACTTTACCACATCGGGGAACTCGATCCTACGGCGCCCGGTCCCGTTCGCCGGCAGGACGCGTCGAGGGCCACGCGGCACCGCTCCTCGTCACCGGCCCACGACCGGGTTGCGCCAGGAAGAGACGAAGCGACAGCGCGTCGGTATTGCCGAAGCCTGCTCAAAATCGGTCTTAAGTTTCAGCTGGGGGCGGGAAAAGACAAAGGAAGGGTGATAGATACCGTTATTGGATAATACAAAATGCCTTTGAATATTGCCGACTTTCTCCTTTTTTTGTTTTTTATTTCGTAAAAAATTTGCAATTGTGCATCGAATATGGTCTGCTTTACAGATTTCGCTCAAGACATCTGTAACAAGCAGCCGCGGACCTGTGTGATCAAGTCACAGCCAGATCTAGCCGCCGTTTACCGCGAAACAGCATCCTTTGGTCGCCTCATGGATATAATGTCGTTTTTCTTTAGAACTTTAGGACCGTCTTCCGTCATAATAAGGAAAAAAAGACCTGCCTCAGCTAATATCGTCCCGTTCAGTTTCGAAGAAGCGCGATTTCCGTCTTTCCAATCCAAATACCGCATTTCGTAAGTTAAGCTTGGTCCTAGCAGAACTGCGGTCACATTTCGCTCCTTTTCGAAATCAAAGGTGGCAGCTATTAGAAAACCCGAAAAAGCAGGTAACACTATGCAAAAATTTTAAAAGGTAATGAAAGCAATAAACAATTTCATTGAAATTGGATGTGGGTAGATTATTTGCCTTGTCCTCGAAATCCAAAAGAAAAACATTGTTGAAAATATCGCGTATAATAATACTAGGATATTTTTGAAACCCGCAACGAGAAAGTCATCGACATCAGCGAAGTCAGCGTAATTTAATCCGCAATAGGCAAAAATTGCATAATTGTATGAAATACCAATCGTATTTATCCAGATTGCAGCTATTGTGATCACTACAACGGGGCTTTGCATTGGCATCTCTATAAGCCTGCGTCCAAACGAAACAGTAGTGAAGGTATATCTTTCTCAATCAGAGATTACTTTCGCGCAAGACCGGTCCAAGGCTATTCTGCTACGCCGGCTATCGTTAGCGTTGTTGCTACAACACGCGCAACGCGAATGAAGGGTCCGTTCATCGTGCCTCTGCGGTCGAGCCGCGCGCAGCGTGCTTCGTCGCCTTCGGGCCGAACGGCGCCGAAGCGGGCGTAGCGGTTCGCGCTTCATCGCCCGCCGTGCTCGCCCACGATGGGCGTGGGCGGGCGGCCGGGCAGCAGGCCGCCGGGGCGGCTGGCGAGGATGACCT